>NZ_RHQR01000012.1:0-171274 GCF_003936645.1 Pseudomonas sp. p106 | reverse complement strand
GGAGCGGGAAACGAGACTCGAACTCGCGACCCCGACCTTGGCAAGGTCGTGCTCTACCAACTGAGCTATTCCCGCAAATGGCGTCCCCTAGGGGACTCGAACCCCTGTTACCGCCGTGAAAGGGCGGTGTCCTAGGCCACTAGACGAAGGGGACACACAACACTTTTCAGTGCACCAGATTTGAACCTCACGATTCACCCTGGGTTTTCTTTTCCTGCCCCGCCGTGAGGCGCTGCCGGAGAAACTGGAGCGGGAAACGAGACTCGAACTCGCGACCCCGACCTTGGCAAGGTCGTGCTCTACCAACTGAGCTATTCCCGCAATGGCGTCCCCTAGGGGACTCGAACCCCTGTTACCGCCGTGAAAGGGCGGTGTCCTAGGCCACTAGACGAAGGGGACACGCTACAAGCATTACTGCCTGCTTTCACTCCCTGCCGCGTTCCGCTGTGTGCTTTACGCTGCAAGTGGCGCGCATTCTATGGATGCCTTGAAAGGTCGTCAACCCTTTTCTAGAAATTTATTTAAATCAATGACTTCGCTCTCTATATAGGGTGCTCGAAAGGCGTGCCCAAGGATTGGCGTTGATTTTCTGGCGGGCTGAACGCAAAGTGCCATCACTGGAGAAATCCGGCGACGAGCCGACACAGAGTCACGTGGCGCCCTGGCTGGCCTGTTCGCTACACTCTCAATGTAAAACTTCCTGATGAGGCGTTAACGGTGACACCACTTCTGATCACACTGCTCATCGTTGCGGGTATCGCGTTGCTGATCGTGATCGGCTACCTCAACAACGTGGTCGAGAACAGCAAACTGGAGCGCGCGCGGCTGAAGATCGAACTCGCCGACCGCGTACGCCGCTGTGGCGAAATCACCGAGACCTTCCCCGGCCAGTTCATGACCCCGGCGCTCAAGCTGTTGCTCACGCGCCTGGAGCTCAACCTCGATCAGCGGCAACTGGCGCTGGACAAGAACAATGCCGAACTCAAAGCACGCATCGCCGAACTGGAAGGCCTGGTTGCCCAAGGCGAGCGAATCCCGGTGAACAACCCGCCCACCCCGATCCTGACCGAGGCCAAAGCCAAGGATGTGCGCTTCTTGCTGGAGGCTTTGCACACGCAGATCGTCAAGGCCACCCAGGAGAACGTCCTGCAAACGACCGAGGGCAAGCATTGGGTAAAGGAGATTCGCCACCTGCTGGTGCTGCTGCACATCGAGTTCTTCAACAACCTGGGCCAGCAGGCATTGCAGCAAGAGCAGCCAGGCCAGGCGCGCCTGGCGTTCGAGCGCGGTGTGCAGTATTTGCGCAAACAGCCTGAACCCAAGGTGTATGAAGAGCAGCTGACCTACCTGGAGAAACTGCTGGCCCGGGCCAATGCCCAGGTGCTGGACCAGATGGAGCCGGCCGAGAATGACGAAAACGCACTGACCCAAGGGCTCAAGACAGACCAGGAAGAAACCTGGAAAAAGCGGGTCATCTACGATTGATGTGAACAACGCCGGCAAGCCACAGATACAGCGCAGCCCCTGTAGGAGCCGGCTTGCCGGCGATGGGCTGCGCAGCAGCCCTGATAACGCAGGCTAGCAGTCGGTCAACTCCAGGAAGACCGCCGCCAGCCGCTCCAACCCCCGCTGGTCCGCTTCACTGAAGCGCGCCAGCTTCGGGCTGTCCAAATCGAGCACACCAATCAGCCTGCCCTCCTTCACCAGCGGAATCACCAACTCACTATTGGATGCGCTGTCACAGGCAATATGCCCCGGGAAGGCGTGCACGTCTTCCACCCGCTGGGTCTGCCGAGTGGCCGCTGCTGCGCCGCACACGCCGCGGCTGAACGGAATGCGCACACAAGCCACCTGGCCCTGGAACGGGCCCAGCACCAGCTCTTCATTACGGTTGAGGTAGAACCCGGCCCAGTTCAGGTCGTCCACCTGGTTGTACAAAAACGCCGAAAACTGCGCGGCATTGGCGATGAAGTCACGCTCGTCGGCGAACAGCGCCTGCACTTGCGCAGCCAGCAGGTCATAGCCGTCGAGGCCGGCGCCACTGGCATTGAGGTCGATCATTTATTTCTGCTCCAACAATTGCAGCCCCACCCAATAACGGGCGAACTGGTAGGCACAACGGCCATTACGGTTGCCGCGGCCGGTGGCCCAGCGCACGGCGAGGATGTCGAGTGCTTCGTCACGCTGCCAGGCCAGGCCGGCAGAGCGCGCCAGCTGGCCTATCCAGTGCTCGACCACATCGAGGAAATGCTCCTGGGTGAAGGGGTAAAACGACAGCCACAGGCCAAAACGGTCGGACAAGGCGATCTTGTCTTCCACCGCCTCGCTGGGGTGCAGTTCGCCGTCGACGCGCTTCCAGTTTTCGTTGTCACTCTCTTTTTCCGGCACCAGGTGGCGGCGGTTGGAGGTGGCGTACAACAACACGTTGTCCGGCGCCTGCTCCAGCGAGCCGTCGAGCACGCTCTTGAGCACCCGGTAGTCGCCCTCCCCGGCTTCGAACGACAGGTCGTCGCAGAACAGGACAAAACGTTGCGGCAGCTTCTGCAGTTGCTCGACCACACGCGGCAAATCAGCCAGATGGTCACGCTCGATCTCGATCAGGCGCAGGCCGGCTGCGGCGTGCTCGGCCAGCAGCGCGCGCACCAGCGACGATTTGCCCGTACCACGCGAGCCCCACAGCAGCGCATGGTTGGCCGGCAGGCCATTGATGAACTGATGGGTATTGCGGCCCAGCTGGTCACGTTGCTTGTCGACGCCGATCAGGTCGGTCAGGCGGATGTCCAGGCTCACGTGCAGCGGCATCAAGTAGCCGGTACGGCCATCGCGCTGCCAGCGGGCGGCCAGCGTAGTGTTCCAGTCGATGTCCGCACGCGGTGCCGGCAACAGCGGCTCAAGGCGCGCCAGCACGGACTCTGCGCGTTCCAGAAAAGCATTCAAGCGGGCGTCCATGACGACTCCTAGCAAGACAGGTGAGATTTGAAGCTGAATGTGCGACAGGCCCACCAGCAGCCGTGGCTGATCGGCTATGCTTGCGCAGCGCAAGGGACGTGAAACCGGCTCGGGGCTCATGGATATCAAGTTCACCAATCGCCTGTCATACAAGCAAGCCCGGTTGACAGTCCTGGTCGGCTTCATCCTGGGAACATTGCTCAGTCTCATCCAGATCGGCATCGATTATGCCAGCGAAGACGCATCCATCAACCGTGAAGTGCAAGCATTACTGCAAATCAGCCACAACCCGGCCTCGCGCATCGCCTATAACATCGACTCGGAACTGGCCCTGGAGCTGACCCGGGGCCTGCTGCAGTCACCGGCCGTGTTCCGCGCGCGCTTGATCGACAACAACGAAACCGTACTGGCCGATGTCGAACGCGTCCGGCTGCAGGACAGCTACCGGCCCTTGAGCGATTTTCTGTTCGGCGAACAGCGCCAGTTCCAGGAGCGCCTGTTCCTAACCCATATGCCCGAAGAGTACCTCGGCACGCTGTACCTGGACGTCGACACCTTCGCCTTCGGCAGCCGCTTCCTGGACCGCGCCGGGGTCACGCTGCTCAACGGCTTTGCCCGCAGCCTGGTGCTCACCGGCATCCTCCTGGCACTGTTCTACATGATGCTGACCAAACCCTTGGTGAAAGTGATCGGCGCACTCAGCGGCCGCGACCCCCGCCACCCCGGGCAAACCCGCCTTGATTGCCCTCCCGGCCACGAACTCGATGAAATCGGCGTGCTGGTAAAGGTCGCCAACCAGCAACTGGTCAGCATGGCTACAGAAATCCAGCAACGGCGCACCGCCGAAAACCGCCTGACGCAGTACCTCAACGAGCTGGAAGACATCGTTTCGGCCCGCACCGAAGAGCTCAAGGCCAGCAACAGCCGCCTCAGCCAGTCCAACCAGGAGCTGGAGCAAGCCCGTCAGCGCGCCCTGGACATGGCCCAGGCCCGAGCGGCGTTCCTGGCCAACATGAGCCATGAAATTCGCACCCCACTCAACGGCATGCTCGGCATGATCGCCCTGGCCCTGGACAGCCCGCTGGAGAGTGAGCAGCGCCAGCAGCTGTCGATTGCCCACGACTCGGGCAAGGTGCTGGTGGAACTGCTCAACGATATTCTCGACCTGTCCAAGTTCGATGCCGGGCAGCTTGAACTCGAACGCATCCCCTTCGACCTGGGCGCGATGGTGGAGGACACCGCCAACCTGTTATCGCAGAACGCCGCGCAAAGCGTCGAGCTGACTTGCCTGATCGCCAGTGACTTCCCAAGTTCGGTACTGGGCGACCCGACCCGGGTACGCCAGGTAGTGAGCAATTTGCTGTCCAATGCCCTCAAGTTCACCCGGTTCGGCCGCGTCGACGTGTGCCTGACCACCATCGTCGGCGGCGTGCGCCTGGCAGTGCGCGACACCGGCATCGGCATTGCCGAAGATGCACAGGCACGCATCTTCCAGCCGTTCACACAGGCCGGCGCCGGCATTACCCGCCAATACGGCGGCACGGGCCTGGGCCTGGCACTGACCCGCAACCTGTGCAAAGCCATGCAGGGCCACCTGCACATCCGCTCCGAACCAGGTTTGGGCAGCTGCTTCAGCGCCGAATTACCGCTGACCACCCACACCGAGGCCATTGCACCTGCGCCGCTGGAGGGCCGCGTGGTGGCGCTGAGCAACGCCGCCAGCGGCCTTGGCGAACTGCTGCAGGACGTGCTGCCGCGCTGGGGCCTGAGCTACTCAAGGCATGACAGTGCCCAGGCACTGGCGGGCGGTACCATCGACCTGTTGATCACCGACGACCTGGACCACTTGTTCCAGCTGCGCCCTGCGCTGACAGCACCGATCCTGCTGGTGACGGCCTACGGCAATTTCCTGTCGCCAGAACAGGCAGCGCAACTGGCCCCGTTGCATCAGCTGGCCCGCCCCCTGGCACGCAATGCCTTGTATCAGACGCTGCGCCGCACCCTGCAGGGCCATGCACCCGAACACCCGCTGGCCATCCCCGCACTCACCGCTACCGACGGCCGGGCGCGCATTCTGCTGGTGGAGGACAACCCGGTGAACCAACTGGTGGCCAAGGGCATGCTGGCCAAGCTCGGCTGCCTGGTGCAGGTGGCCACCCAGGGCGTCGAGGCGCTGGAATGGCTCGAGCAGGAAGACTTCGACCTGGTGTTGATGGACTGCAACATGCCGGTGATGGACGGCTACGAGGCCAGCCGACGCATCCGCCAGAGCGGCCGCTGGCCAGCACTGCCGATCGTTGCCCTGACCGCCAACGCCATGCCCGAAGAGCGCGAGCGCTGCCGGGCGGCGGGCATGAACGACTACCTGGCCAAGCCGTTCCGGCGTGAAGAACTACTGGCGCTGATCGACCACTGGGTGCCGCTCAGCGGCTGAGCAGGCGCTCGATATCGGCCTCGAGTGCCTGCGGCTTGGTGGTTGGCGCATAGCGCGTGACCTTGCCGCTGGCCGGTTCGAACAGAAACTTGGTGAAATTCCACTTGATCTTCTGCGACCCGAGCAGGCCTGGCGCACGCTGCTTGAGCTCGACGAACAGCGGGTGGGCCCCCGGGCCGTTGACCTCCACCTTGCGAAACAGCGGGAAACTCACGCCGAAATTGCGCTCGCAGAACTGCGCGATCTCCCGCGCCTCCCCCGGCTCCTGCTTGCCGAACTGGTTGCACGGGAAACCCAGCACCACCAGGCCACGCTCGCGGTAAAGCTGCCACAGGTGCTCCAGCCCCTTGTACTGCGGGGTGAAGCCGCACTGGCTGGCGGTATTGACCACCAGCAGCGCCTTGCCTGCAAAGTCGCCCAGCACCTTGCGCTCACCGGCCAAGGTCACGCAGGGGATGTCCAGCATCGATTCAGCCATGGTCAGGCTCCGTCACGCGGTTTGAAGTCCAGGCACACCGAGTTGATGCAGTAACGCAGGCCGGTCGGTGGCGGGCCGTCGGGGAACACATGGCCCAGGTGGGCGTCACATTGCGCGCAGGTCACCTCGGTGCGCATCATGCCGTGGGAGGTGTCGCGCGTCTCGATCATCGCGCTGTCTTCGATCGGCGCGTAAAAACTCGGCCAGCCACAGCCAGAGTCGAATTTCGTGTTCGAATCGAACAGCGGCAGGTCGCAGCAGATGCAATGGTAGGTACCTGCACGCTTTTCGCTGTTGTACTTGCCGGTAAACGGCCGCTCGGTACCTTTGAGGCGGCACACCTGGTACTGCTCCGGGTCGAGCATCGCACGCCATTGTTCAAGGGTTTTGTCGATCTTTTGCATGTAGGGACCTCGGCAGGCTGAATTTCACCTCGCGCCGTCTTTTCCGTAGCGCGGGTGGCACGTATATTAGTTGGCTTCGTGTGCAAGGCCTCAAGTCTGGCACCCGCGCCCCGCCCTTTCAAACCTTTCGACGGCGGCGCACCGCGTATTCTCAATCGGGATCACATCATGCAGTTCAGCAAATCGAACAAGCTCGCCAATGTCTGCTACGACATTCGCGGCCCGGTGCTCAAGCACGCCAAACGCCTGGAAGAGGAAGGCCACCGCATCCTCAAGCTGAACATCGGCAACCCGGCGCCGTTTGGCTTCGAAGCGCCGGACGAAATCCTCCAGGATGTGATCCGCAACCTGCCCACCGCCCAAGGCTACAGCGACTCCAAAGGCCTGTTCAGCGCGCGCAAGGCGGTGATGCAGTACTGCCAGCAGAAGGAAATCGAAGGCGTCACCATCGAGGACATCTACCTGGGCAATGGTGTGTCCGAGCTGATCGTCATGTCGATGCAGGCACTGCTCAACAACGGCGACGAAGTGCTGATCCCGGCCCCCGACTACCCGCTGTGGACCGCCGCGGTGAGCCTGGCTGGCGGCAAGCCGGTGCATTACCTGTGCGACGAGCAGGCCGACTGGTTCCCTGACCTTGAAGACATCAAGGCCAAGATCACCCCGAACACCAAGGCCCTGGTCATCATCAACCCGAACAACCCGACCGGCGCCGTCTACTCCAAAGCGTTGCTGCTGGGCATGCTGGAGCTGGCACGCCAGCACAACCTGGTGGTGTTCTCCGACGAGATCTACGACAAGATCCTCTATGACGAGGCCGTGCACATCAGCACCGCGTCGCTGGCCCCGGACCTGCTGTGCCTGACCTTCAACGGCCTGTCCAAGTCGTACCGGGTGGCGGGCTTCCGCTCCGGCTGGCTGATCATCTCCGGGCCCAAGCACCACGCCCAGAGCTACATCGAAGGCATCGACATGCTGGCCAACATGCGCCTGTGCGCCAACGTGCCGGCCCAGCACGCCATCCAGACTGCGCTGGGCGGCTATCAGAGCATCAATGACCTGGTGCTGCCGCCGGGCCGGCTGCTGGAGCAGCGCAACCGCACCTATGAGCTGCTCAATGACATCCCAGGGGTGAGCTGCGTCAAGCCGATGGGTGCGCTGTATGCCTTCCCGCGGATCGACCCTAAAGTCTGCCCGATCCTCAACGACGAGAAGTTCGCGCTGGACCTGCTGCTGTCGGAAAAACTGCTGATCGTCCAGGGCACGGCGTTCAACTGGCCGTGGCCGGACCACTTCCGCGTGGTGACCTTGCCGCGGGTGGATGACCTGGAAGCGGCGATTGGCCGGATTGGCAACTTCCTGCGCACGTATTCGCAGTAAGTACCGGCCTCATCGCCGGCAAGCCGGCTCCCACAGAACAGCACAAGTCCTCAGAACTGTGGTGTACCTGTGGGAGCCGGCTTGCCGGCGATTGGGCTGCAAAGCAGCCCCCTACAACCCCACATAACCTTTCTTACATCCTGCAACGCTCTAGCTCAATGCCCCCGCCAGATCCTCTGCCATACTCCGCCGTACACAGTTTGAAATAGTCCCCCGATTGAATCAGCGCGTCCGGCCCCTTATATACCCCGCATACGCAACACACTCATCCGTCAGGAGAACGTAACAACCATGATGCGCATTCTGTTGTTTGTAGCCACCAACCTTGCGGTGGTGCTGGTTGCAAGCATTACCCTGAGCCTGTTCGGCTTCGACGGGTTCATGGCCGCCAACGGGGTTGACCTCAACCTCAGCAGCCTGCTGGTCTTCTGCGCCGTGTTCGGCTTCGCCGGCTCCCTCGTTTCGCTGTTCATCTCCAAGTGGATGGCGAAGATGAGCACCGGCACCCAGATCATCTCCCAGCCGCGTACCCGCCACGAGCAGTGGCTGCTGCAGACGGTCGAAGAGCTGTCCCGCGAAGCCGGCATCAAGATGCCCGAAGTGGGTATCTTCCCGGCCTACGAGGCCAACGCCTTCGCCACCGGCTGGAACCGCAACGACGCTTTGGTAGCTGTGTCCCAGGGCCTGCTGGAGCGCTTCTCGCCTGATGAAGTGCGCGCCGTGCTGGCCCACGAGATCGGCCACGTGGCCAACGGTGACATGGTCACCCTGGCGCTGGTGCAGGGCGTGGTGAACACCTTCGTGATGTTCTTCGCCCGCATCATCGGCAACTTCGTCGACAAGGTGATCTTCAAGAACGAAGAAGGCCAGGGTATTGCCTACTACGTGGCGACCATCGTCGCCGAGCTGGTCCTGGGCATCCTCGCCAGCATGATCGTTATGTGGTTCTCGCGCCGCCGCGAATACCGCGCCGACGAAGCCGGAGCGCAACTGGCCGGCACCGCCGCGATGATCGGCGCCCTGCAGCGCCTGCGCGTCGAGCAAGGCCTGCCGGTGCACATGCCCGACACCATGAAGGCTTTCGGCATCAATGGCGGCCTCAAGCACGGCCTGGCCGGCCTGCTGATGAGCCACCCGCCGCTGGAAGAGCGCATCGAGGCGCTGCGCCGCCGCGGCTGATTCTCTGCCAACAAGCAAGGGCGACTTCGGTCGCCCTTTCTCATGCAGCCGGCCCGCACATGTAAGCCACAAATCCTCAGAACTGCGGGGGTATCTGTGGGCCGGCTTGCCGGCGATAGGGCCGGCACCGGCAAACCCAAATCAGAACCGTATGCGATACACCCGCTCCACCAGGCGCTTGACCCCCGCCTGCAAGAACTTAGGGCTTTCCCCTATCACGTCTCGCGTCTCCACCTCCTCCACCTGCCGCCCGGCAAACCCACGCCGCACTTCCTCGTCGGCGACCGAAAACGGCGGCCCCTCCAACAGTTTCTGCTCGTAGTCCAGGGTCACCAGAAGCCCACTACCCCCAGGCAGCATTCGCGAAAGCAAGCCCATGTAACGCTCACGCATTTGCGGTGGCAGGGCAATCAAGGCAGCCCGGTCATACAGCCCCACGCAATCGGCCACATCCTCGGCGCGCAAGGCGAAGAAATCGCCACACCACAGCTCCACCTCACCACTGCACCAGACCTCGAACGCCCCCTGTTGCCGGACCTGCGCCTGCAGCCCCTGCTCCTGGAAAAAATCCTCCACCGCCCGGCGCGACAGTTCGATACCCCGCACGCGATAGCCCTGCCCCGCCAGCCAGGCCAGGTCCAGGCTCTTGCCACACAGCGGCACCAGCACCCGGCTACCGGCAGCCAGGCCGAGCCCCGGCCAATAGCGTTGCAGATAGGGGTTGGCTTGAGCCTGGTGAAAACCGATCTGGTTATCGGCCCACTTTCGGTGCCAGAACGCCGGCTCCATAGTTCCTCCTGGTTTTTAGATCGGTTGCGCAAAAATCTTATATTGGATATCGATCGGTGACTGATTGAAGATGACTGCATCTTACCCCTCAGGACCCTACCATGCTGCCCAGCCTGTTCATTTCCCACGGCTCCCCCATGCTCGCCCTGCAACCCGGCGCCAGCGGACCGGCACTGGCCCGGCTGGCCAATGCCCTGCCACGCCCGAAGGCGGTCGTGGTGGTTTCGGCGCACTGGGAAAGCCAAGAGCTGCTGGTTACCGGCAACCCGCACCCAGAAACCTGGCATGACTTCTACGGCTTTCCTGCAGCGCTGTATGCCGTCCAATACCCTGCGCCTGGCCATGCGCAACTGGCCGCAAACGTCAGCGAGCGGCTGAACGCCGCCGGCCTGCCGGCTCGCCTGGATGCCCAGCGGCCATTCGACCATGGGGCCTGGGTGCCGATGTCGTTGATGTATCCCGACGCAAACATTGCGCTGATTCAGGTGTCGCTACCGAGCCACATGGGGCCGGCGCTGCAAATCAAGGTCGGCCAGGCATTGGCCGGGCTGCGCAGCGAGGGTGTGTTGCTGGTGGGGTCCGGGAGCATCACCCATAACCTGGGCGAGCTAGACTGGCATGCCGGGCCGGACGTGATCGCGCCTTGGGCACTGGCGTTTCGTGACTGGGTGGTGGAGAAGCTGAGCGAGGACGATCAGGCCGCGCTGCTGGACTTCAAGCAACAAGCGCCGTTTGCGCTGCATAACCATCCCAGTGATGAGCATTTCTTGCCGTTGTTCTTTGCCCTTGGGGCCGGGGGCAGATTTGGCATCGTGCACCAAGGGTTTACCCTGGGGGCGCTGGGTATGGACATCTATCGCTTCGACTGAAGAATCGCCCGTAGGAGCGGCCTTGCGTCGCGAAGGGCTGCATGGCAGCCCCAAAAAACTGCAGGCAAAAAAAATCCCCGACCTAAGCCGGGGATTTTTTCATTACACCAGGATCAATCTTCGCGGTAGCGACGCAGCTTCAGCTGCTTGCCAGCCACGCGGGTGTCCTTGAGCTTGGTCAGCAGGCGCTCGAGGCCGTCTTCCGGCAACTCAACCAGGCTGAAGCTGTCACGCACCTGGATGCGACCGATCGCATCACGGGCCAGGCCACCTTCGTTGAGGATCGCACCCAGCAGGTTCTTGGCGGCGATACCGTCACGGGCACCCAGCGCGGTACGGCAACGCACGCGGCCTTCGGCCAGCGGCAGTGGCGCACGACGCTCGCGCTCACCACGGTCGCTACGCTCGGCACGGTCACCACGCTCCGGGCGCTCACCGCGCGGTGCAAAGCTTGGTACCAGCGGCTGCTCGCGCTCTACCGCTGCCAGGTCCAGCGCCTGGCCATTGGTGGCCTTGCGCAGCAGTGCTGCAGACAGGGCACGCGGGCTGCAACCCAGGGCGTCGGTCAGGCGGTCGAACAGTTCACCGTGGGTGGCTTCTGCTTCGGCCACCAGCGGCGCCAGGCTCGAGGTCAGCTTCTTGATGCGCGCATCCAGCACGGCCTGAGCGTTCGGCAGGCGCGCTTCGGCAACCTTCTGCCCGGTAACGCGCTCGATGACCTGCAGCATGCGGCGCTCACGCGGGGTGACCAGCAGCAGTGCACGGCCTTCGCGACCGGCACGGCCGGTACGGCCGATACGGTGCACGTAGGACTCCGGGTCGTACGGCATGTCCACGTTGAACACGTGGGTGATGCGCGGTACGTCCAGACCACGGGCAGCGACGTCAGTGGCGACGACGATGTCCAGGCGGCCATCCTTGAGCGAGTCGATGACGCGCTCACGCTGGTTCTGGGCGATGTCGCCGTTCAGCGCAGCAGCCTTGTAGCCTTTGGCTTCCAGGGCGGCGGCCAGGTCCAGGGTGGCTTGCTTGGTACGCACGAAGGCGATCAGCGCGTCGAACTCTTCCACTTCCAGCAAACGCAGAACAGCCGGGATCTTCTGGTCGGCGTGCACCATCAGGTGAGCCTGGTCGATCGCGGTGACGGTCTGGGTCTTGCTCTGGATCTTGACGTGCTTGGGTTCACGCAGGTGACGTTCGGCGATCGAGCGGATCGACGACGGCAGGGTAGCGGAGAACAGTACGGTCTGACGGCTGGCCGGAATGGCATCGAAGATCACTTCGAGGTCATCCATGAAGCCCAGCTTGAGCATTTCGTCGGCTTCGTCCAGCACCAGGTACTGCACGGTGGACAGGACTTTCTCGTCGCGACGCAGGTGGTCGCACAGACGGCCCGGGGTGGCCACGACGATTTGCGCGCCGTTGCGAATGGCACGCAGCTGTGGGCCCATCGGGGCACCACCGTATACAGCCACCACGTTAACGCCCGGCATCTGCTTGGCGTAGGTTTCGAAAGCGGTGGCTACTTGCAGCGCCAACTCACGGGTTGGCGCCAGGATCAGGGCTTGCGGTTCGCGCTTGCTCACGTCGATCTTGTTGAGGATCGGCAGGGCGAAGGCAGCGGTCTTGCCGGTGCCAGTCTGCGCCTGGCCGATCATGTCGTGACCGGCGAGGATGATCGGGATCGATTGATGCTGAATAGCCGAAGGCTCTTCGTAGCCGGTGGCCAGAACAGCAGCAACGATATTCGGATTGAGATCGAGAGCGGCGAATCCGCCGGTTTCCTGGGTCATGGGTCTGCCTCTATGTGCATCCGCAAAGACCCATGCTCCAAAGCTGCACATGCCTTGAAAGACCAAATGGTCACCCAGGCAGCTCTGGCGGCGGGGATTTGCGAAAACGATTGAAAAAGAAAAACTTGGGAAGGTCCGCCTAGCGGACGTGCAGCCGAAGCTGGACTCGGAGGATTTGCACCACCTGATTTTGAGGTCCGCTAAAAGACCGGCGCGTACTATACCCGAATTAATAGCGGGAAGTGTGGAAAATTTTCACGGGCCTGGGGCCAGTACGAGGCCATCAATGGCCGATAGCTGAAACGATTATCTCTCAAAGCCTGGCACGGCCCCGGTAGGAGCGGCCTTGCGTCGCGAAAGGGCCGCAAAGCGGACCCGGCAATGTATGCGGCGACGCTAAAATCCCGAGGGCGCTTCGCACCCTTTCGCGACGCAAGGCCGCTCCTACCGGGGGACCGCGCCAGGCCTTCACGTTGCGGGGCGGATTTCCTTGATCAACCCCTCAAGGCTGTACCCCAGCTGTGGCGCCAAGGCTTCAGCCCTGCCCTTGAGCCCATCCAGGTCCAACGTTTGCTCCAGGTCCGCCGGCACCAGCAGGATCACATTGCCCTCCTTCACCGGCAGTTCCCAGTAATGCCGGTGGTACAACCCGCGCAACAGCGCCGCGCCCAGCGGCCTGCCGTCATCACCGGCCCACTGGTTGATCACCAGCCAGCCACCGGGGTTGAGCTGCTTCTGGCAATTTTCCAGAAAGGTCCAGGCCAGATGCCCGACACCCGGGCCGTGGTCGGTATACAGGTCGACGAACAACAGGTCGGTTTTCTCCGCCGTGGGCAGCAGCTCAAGGGCATCGCCAACCCGCACATACAGCCGCGGGTCGTCGTCCAGGCCCAGGTACTCCATGGCCAGGCGCGGTACATCCGGGCGCAGCTCGATGGCCTCGATGTCTTCCAGCGGCAGGAACTTCATGCAGGCCTGGGTCAGGGTGCCGGCGCCCAAGCCAAGAAACAGTGCGCTTTCAGGCTGTTCGTGGCACAGCGCACCGACCAGCATGGCGCGGGTATAGTCGTACTCCAGCCAGCTAGGGTCGGCCGTGAACACGCAGCTCTGCTCGATGGCATCGCCAAATTCGAGGAAGCGGTAATCATCCACTTCATACACGCTGATGACCCCAAAGGCATCCTCGACCCGAGCCAACAGCCGTTCTTCCCGCTCCGTCGCCATGAACCTGCCACCCGCCCGCGCAAAAACGCGCATTGTCCGCCAACGCCCCCGATGCAACAAGCTCAGCGCCAACTGTTACCATGGCAGACAGCCTATAACCGACAAGACCGAGCCTGTGATGAACCAACCGTGGAGCCCTGACAGCTGGCGTGCCCTGCCGATCCAGCAGCAACCGACCTACCCCGATGCCGCGCACCTGCTCAAGGTCGAGCAGACCTTGGCCAGCTACCCGCCGCTGGTGTTCGCCGGGGAAGCGCGCGAGCTGCGCCGGCAGTTCGCCGAGGTCACCGAAGGCCGCGCCTTCCTGCTGCAGGGCGGCGACTGCGCCGAAAGCTTCGCCGAGTTCTCTGCGGCGAAGATCCGCGACACCTTCAAGGTGTTGCTGCAGATGGCCATCGTCATGACCTTCGCCGCCGGCTGCCCGGTGGTCAAGGTCGGGCGCATGGCCGGCCAGTTCGCCAAGCCACGCTCATCGGGTGACGAAACCATCGGCAACGTCACGTTGCCGGCCTACCGCGGCGACATCGTCAACGGGATCGGCTTCGACGAAAAAAGCCGCGTACCGGACCCGGACCGCCTGCTGCAGGCCTACCACCAGGCCACCGCCAGCCTCAACCTGCTGCGCGCCTTCGCCCAAGGCGGTTTCGCCGACCTGCACCAGGTGCACAAGTGGAACCTGGACTTCATCGCCAATTCGGCGCTGGCCGACAAATACCACCAGTTGGCCAACCGCATCGACGAGACCCTGGCCTTCATGCGCGCCTGCGGCCTGGACAGCGCCCCGCAATTGCGCGAAACCAGCTTTTTCACCGCCCACGAGGCACTGCTGCTGAACTACGAAGAAGCCTTCGTGCGCCAGGACAGCCTGACCGGCGACTACTACGACTGCTCGGCACACATGCTGTGGATCGGCGACCGCACCCGCCAGCTCGATGGCGCACATGTGGAGTTCCTGCGCGGGGTGCACAACCCGATCGGGGTCAAGGTCGGCCCGAGCATGAACCCTGAAGAGCTGATCCGCCTGATCGATACGCTCAACCCGGCCAACGACCCTGGGCGCCTCAACCTCATCGTGCGCATGGGCGCCGGCAAGGTCGGTGAGCACCTGCCAGGGCTGATCCGCACCGTCGAGCGCGAGGGGCGCAAGGTGCTGTGGAGCTCGGACCCGATGCACGGCAATACCATCAAGGCCAGCAGCGGCTACAAGACCCGTGACTTCGCGCAGATTCTCGATGAGGTGAAGCAGTTCTTCCAGGTGCACCAGGCCGAAGGCAGCCATGCGGGCGGCATTCACATCGAGATGACCGGGCAGAACGTTACCGAGTGCATCGGTGGCGCACGGCCGATTACCGAAGATGGGCTGTCGGATCGCTACCATACTCACTGCGACCCCCGCATGAACGCCGACCAGTCGCTGGAGCTGGCGTTTTTGATTGCCGAAACGCTCAAGCAGGTACGCCGTTGAGGTAACTGCCTGTCGCAGCCCTTCAGCGTTCTCAAGACCGAGCGCCGCCCCCGCGGCGCATCGTGCCCCTCACTTACGCAGCGGATCATCCCAGAATGGCCGCTCTGCCTCCTGCTGGATATCTGCCCGGCTCAACCCCAGATCCTGCAACGTCGCATCGCTGAGACTGGCCAGCTCCCGACGCTGGCGGTACAGCTCCAACCAGCGAGCCGGGCGCTGCAAGGCCGCATGCCACAGGTGGTTAAGGGAAAAGGCTGGGTGCTGAATGCTGCTGACATGACCTTTCATCGTGAAGCCCTCCGTGTTGATGGCTTCAGTCTCGCGCCGGGCTTAAGATCAATCCAACGAATGTTTCTTATGCCATGCATCTAGGAGATTGATGCAATGTCCCACTACCAAAGCCTCGATGCCGACGTGCTGCGCACCTTTGTCGCCATTGCCGAGCAAGGTGGGTTCACCCGCGCCGGCGAAGTGGTCAACCGCACCCAGTCGGCCGTCAGCATGCAGATGAAACGCCTGGAGGAAGACGTCCTGCAGCGCCAACTGTTCGAGCGCGACGGCCGCCAGGTGCGCCTGACCGCCGAGGGCCAGGTACTGCTGGGCTACGCACGGCGCATCCTCAAGCTGCATGGCGAAGTGTTCAACACCTTGCGCATGCCGCACATGGTCGGCCTGGTGCGCATCGGCACACCGGACGACTACGCCATGCGGTTCTTGCCGACCATCCTGTCGAGTTTCGCCCAGGCCTACCCGCTGGTGCAGGTGGAGGTGCACTGTGATTCGTCGAAACACCTGATGCTGCGCCAGGACCTGGACCTGACCATCGTCACCCGCGAGCCCGGCAACGAGGTTGGCCAGTTGCTGCGCCAGGAACGCCTGGTGTGGGCCGCCGCCGAAAGCTTTTGCCCACAGGAGCAACGGCCCATGCCGCTCGCACTGTTCAATACCGACTGCTTCTGCCGCGCCTGGACCTGCAATGCCCTGGAGGCCCAAGGCATCGACTACCGCATCGCCTACACCAGCCCGAGCCTGGCGGCGATCTTCGCCATCGTCACGGCAGGGCTGGCAGTGACGGCGCAGTTGCAGAGCCTGATTGGCGGCAATATCCGCATCCTGGGCGAGCAGGACGGCTTGCCAGAGCTGCCGGTGGCCAATGTGATGCTGCTGCGCAATGCACAAAGCCAGTCACCGATCATCGACTGCATGGCCGACTACATCATCGAAGGCTTCCAGTAATGGCTGTGCCATACGCCACACCCTAAAGCTCAAAGCCCAGCATCACCGCGCACACCACCAAAAACACACAAAACATGCCGCGCAGTACCTTCTCCGGCAGCGCATGGGCCAGCCGCACTCCCCAGCTGATACTCAGCAGGCCGCCTACCGCCAACGGTATCCCCACACCCCAGTCGACACTGTGGTGCACGCCATAGGTCAGCAAGGTCACCATGGTGCTCGGCGCCGCCAGCGCCAGCGACAGCCCTTGCGCCACCACCTGCGTGGCGCCGAACACGCTGGTCAGGATCGGCGTGGCCACCACCGCGCCGCCCACCCCGAACAAACCGCCCATGGTTCCACTGAAGCAACCCAGCACTCCCAGCCAGGGCCAGGGATGGCGCAGCTCCGGGCTTGCCGGAGCAGCCTTGATAAACAGACGCGCCACGTTCCACAGGGCCAGCGCCACCAGAAAGCCGACGAAGCCCAGGCGCATGGCCTGCGCATCGACACCCACTGCCCAGATCGAGCCCAACCAGGCGAACACCAAGCTGCACACCGACAACGGCAAGGCATGGCGCAACTCGATGCGGTTACGCTGGTGATAGCGCCACAGCGCCAGCAACACGTTCGGCACCACCATCACCAAGGCTGTGCCTTGGGCCAATTGCTGATCGAGCCCGAACAGCACACCCAGCGCCGGGATGGCGATCAACCCGCCGCCAATGCCGAACAACCCACCCATGGTGCCCAAGGCTGCGCCCAGCACGATATACAACAACCACTCGATCATCAGGGCCTCATCCGCCTGCGTTAACAATGCGAGCATGCTAACGATTACCCTCTGGCGGGGAAACGCACAGCAACGCACAATGGCTGTGCGATTCATGCAAAAGCAAGGCAGCCATGAGCCCTGACACCCTGACCGATCAACTGAGCCTGTTCCTCGATGTGCTGGAGACCGGCAGTTTTTCCGCTGCCGCCCGGCGCCATCCACTCACCCCCTCCGCCGTCGCCCGGCGCATCGACAACCTCGAGAGCGCCGTGGGCAGCCGCCTGTTCACCCGCAGCACCCATGCGGTGCGCGCCACGCCTGCAGGCAACGCTTTCGCCGAGCGCGCCCGGCGCATCATCGAGGAACTGCGCCTGGCCCGCGCCGAGGCCGTGTCCCTGAGCAGTGCGCCGGAGGGCTTGATCCGTATCGACGCCCCTGCCGCCTTCGGCCGCCGCCACCTGGCGCCGGCCATTGCCGACTTCCTGGTGGCCTACCCAGGCCTTGATGTGCACCTGCGCCTGATCGACAGCTTCGTCGACCTGCACGGCAGCCACCTGGGCGAAGTCGACCTGGTGCTGCGTGCAGGCCCTCTGGCCGATACCCGCCTGGTCGCCACACCGCTGGCCTACATGGTCCGCGTCGCCTGCGCCAGCCCCGCCTACCTGGCCAGCCGCGGCATACCCGCCTGCCCCAGCGAATTGCCCGACCACGACGGGCTGGACTGGGACGGCCTGGCACCGCCGTTCGCCTGGCGCTTCAACGTCGATGGGCAATCACGGCTGTATCGGCCCTCGCGGATGCGCATGGCCGCCAACAATGCTGAAACGCTGCTGTTCGGCGCGCTTGCCGGCCTGGGCATTGCCCACCTACCGACCTGGCTGGTCAGCGAGTACCTGCTGCGTGGCGAACTGGTGCCGCTTTTTTGCGACAACGGCCTGCCCGCGGCAGAGACCAGCGGTATTTATGCGCTGCGCCTGGCACATGAAACGAACTCTCGCAGCCGCTTGCTGCTCGAATTCCTCAAGAGCCGCTTCAGCCCGATCCCCCCGTGGGACCTGGCACTGCGAAGTGAGCTGCGATGGCAATGAGCGCGCAAACCTTCAGCGTGCTAGATTTCCCCATTGATCACATTCAAGGACCTGCATGAACGCCGACACCCAAGCTTCTTGCGACGAGCTGCTGCTGGACAACCAGGTCTGCTTCGCCCTGCACTCCACCTCGTTGCTGATGACCAAAGTCTACAAGCCACTGCTGCAGGCGCTGGGCCTGACTTACCCGCAGTACCTGGCCATGCTCGTGCTGTGGGAACAGGACGGCCTGACCGTGGGCGAGATCAGCCAGCACCTGCTCACCGACCCCGGCTCACTCACGCCATTGCTCAAGCGCCTGGAAAGCGAAGGCCTGCTCAAGCGAACCCGTAGCCGCGAGGATGAACGGGTGGTGCTGGTGCAACTGACCGACAAGGGGCGCGCCCTTCAGCAGCAGGCCAAAGAGGTGCCGCCGTGCATTCTCAAGGCCAGCGGCCGCAGCCTGGAGCGCCTGCAACAACTACAGGCAGACCTGCTGGAGTTGCGCGACAGCCTGCAAAAGAACCTCTGACGGCTATGCTGTGCAATGCCCGTTCGGACGAGCGGTGAAGATTTATCTTGCGCGCTAACTAATTGCGCGCTAACTTAAATCCCGTACCCACCCGATGCACCCGGCATACACACGGGGCGCACAGCACACTAGCGAGGCTCAATATGCACAAGGTCACTCCGCTGTACATCGCAGAAGCCACCTCCACTGGCGGTCGCGACGGTAAATCCCGCTCCAGCGACGGCAAGCTGGAAGTCAAGCTGAGCACCCCCAAGGAACTGGGCGGCGCGGGCGGTGACGGCACCAACCCTGAGCAAATGTTCGCTGCCGGCTATTCGGCCTGCTTCATCGGCGCACTGAAATTCGTCGCCGGCCAGGAGAAAAAGCAACTGCCTGGCGACGCTTCGATCACCGCCAAGGTGGGCATTGGCCAGATCCCCGGTGGCTTCGGCCTGGATATCGACCTGCACATCAACCTGCCGGGCCTGGCCCAGGCCGAAGCCGAAGGGCTGGTGGAGAAGGCGCACCAGGTGTGCCCTTATTCCAACGCTACCCGCGGCAATGTGGATGTAAGGCTGCATGTAACGGTCTGAACACAGGCACAAAAAAACCCGGCCGAGGCCGGGTTTTTTGTGCACATCACAAGAAGAATTACTTCTTGGAACGGCCCTTGAAGCTGTTGTCGCGAGTGTCGATGTCGATCCACTCGTCGATCTGGATGAAGTCGGCAACCTGGATCTCGGTACCGTTCTTCAGCTTGGCAGGCTTCATGACCTTGCCCGAGGTGTCGCCACGCGCAGCGTTCTCGGTGTAGACAACCTGACGGCTGATGGTGGTCGGCAGCTCGACCGATACCAGACGGCCTTCGAAGAAGACGGCTTCGCAGATGTCTTCCATGCCTTCTTCGATGTACGGCAGAACGGCGTCGATGTCTTCGGCGTTCAGTTCGTACATGGTGTAGTCGGTGGTGTCCATGAAGGTGTACGAGTCACCGCTGATGAACGACAGGGTCGCTTCTTTGCGATCCAGGATCACGTCGTCCAGCTTGTCGTCCGCACCGTAAACGGTTTCGGTCTTGTAGCCGGTCAGCAGGTTTTTCAGCTTGGTCTTCATGATCGCGCTGTTGCGACCCGATTTGGTGAACTCGGCTTTCTGAACCAGCCACGGGTCGTTGTCGATCCGCAGTACGGTACCGGGTTTCAGTTCTTTACCAGTTTTCATTACGAAGTATCCGAATCTGGATGGATTTATAAAAATCGAGGCCGCATATCATAGCCAATTTCGGTAAAACTGTACCAGCGCCTTGGCGAGGTCCGGCCGAGCGGCTTGGCGCGCCGCCCACTCACGGGCATGCTGCTGCAGTTCCGGCCAGTGTTTACGGGCCCCTCGCCAGGCCTGGTGCATATCGTGGTTCATGTTCCAGGCGCGCCACAATGCCACCATTGCCTCGCCGGCAGCGTCCGACAGGCCCTGTCGATAAAGGTGCAGGAACGCATCGAGCTTTTCCCAGTGGGCGTTTTCCTCTTGCACGTAGATGTGCCAGAGCATCGGCCGGCCAGCCCACTGCGCACGCACGAACGAGTCTTCGCCGCGCACCGCATTGAAATCGCAGCTCCACAGCAGGCGGTCATAGTCGTCCTGGCTGACGAACGGCAAGATCTGCACCCTCAGCGCCCCCCGCTGGAACACGTCGCCGACCTTGAGCCCCGGCTCGCCCAGCCAATTGGCCAGGTCCGGGAGAATACGGCCTTGCGGCACCAGCAGATGGGTGGCGCAGGTGTCGGTGGCCAATGCGTCGAGCCAGCTGCCCAGTTGCGGGTTTTCATAGGCGAACAGCGAGACCAGTTGCGCCTCGGCCTGCACGTCTACACCCAGCCCGTGCAGGAAGGCGGCTCGCGCCTGTGCAGATTGCTCGAAAGCCTGCCGCTGCGCCAGCAACGAAGCCTCGCGCAGCAACCCGCCAGTCTTCTCGGTAAAGCCCGGGAAGAAAAACACCTTGCGCAGGCCATTGGGCTGCGGCGACGGCAAGCCGTGGCAGCCCTCCACCCAGTCTTCGGCACTGAGGTAGTCGAGGTTAAGCCAAAGGACCGGCGTGGAACGGGCACGCATCGCTTCGACGTACTGCGCGGGCAACTGGCAGGCAAAGGCACCAATCACCACATCGGCGGGCTCGACCGGCTGCCACTGGCCAGGCCAGGCGCGCACCTCGACGCCCTGCTGCCATTGCCGCGCGGCGCCGGCGTCGGCGCCTGGGCACAGGGGCACGAAAGCCTCCAGGTCGTCCACCCACAGGCGCACCGCCAGCCCGTGCTCGGCCACCAGCTGCCGGGCCAGGCGCCAGGTCACGCCGATATCACCGTAGTTGTCGACGACACTGCAGAAAATGTCCCAGGTGACGTTCATGTGCCCTGCCCTCGCCCTGCGCAAAATCACGGATTCTGCGGTTAAATTGTCGCCGACAAAAGCACCAACGCTGAAAAACCGCCCGATGCCATGCGACAATGGCCGACATAACGCCTGCCAGGAGGCCACCATGCCCCGCCACCGTGAACTGCAAATAACCCTCAAGCCGGTGCAACTGACCCTGTGTGTGGCATTGGGCCTGTGGCTCGGTGCCGTGGCCATCGCGCTGAGCCTGTGGCTGGCCGTACACCTGTGGCCCGAGCAGGTACAGCCGGTGGCCCAAGCCGTCGCCCCCGCCCTTGCCCGGCCCGCGGCCCCGCCGGCGCAACCGGCGGATGCGCAAAACGAGATGTTCGAGCGCTACAAGGCCATCCTGCACAAGCAGGAGCTG
This sequence comes from Pseudomonas sp. p106, assembly GCF_003936645.1. Classification (NCBI taxonomy): domain Bacteria; kingdom Pseudomonadati; phylum Pseudomonadota; class Gammaproteobacteria; order Pseudomonadales; family Pseudomonadaceae; genus Pseudomonas; species Pseudomonas sp. p106. Next base: position 149,948 of record NZ_RHQR01000012.1, on the reverse strand, counting down.
CAGCAGGCGGCCGAGGCCGCGCAAGGCAACCCACGCAACCTCAACAGCCCCAAGTGCCAGTTCTGGCTGTCGCAGAACCGCACTGCGCCGACCGAAAAGAGCCAGGCCAACGTGCTGGAGTTCTGTTACTGATCATGAACAAGGCCGCCCTGCTCACGCGTATCGTTGAAGCCCTGGAAACCGACATGGAAGTATTGCGCCGCGCCGCGCAAACCGCCTACGAAACCGCCACCGCCGAAGAAAACATCGCCGAAAACAAGTACGACACCCTTGGCCTGGAGGCCTCGTACCTGGCCACCGGCCAGGCACGGCGCACGGCCGAGATTCGCCAGGCACTGCTGATCTACCAGCAACTGGTGCTGCGCGACTATGACCCCGCGCGGGGGATACAGATCGGCAGCCTGGTGATTCTGGAAGATGAAGCGGGGGCTCAGCGGCAGGTGTTCCTGGGGCCGGAAGCGGCCGGGTTGAAGATTGGCGAGGCAGACGCACTGGTGACGGTCATTACCCCGCGCTCACCGCTAGGCCAGCAACTGATCGGTAAAAAAGTCGATGACGAGGTTAGCCTTGGGGCTCAGCTGTTCTTCATTATCGAGGTTGCCTGAACCGGCCCCATCGCCGGCAAGCCGGCTCACAAGTACAGTGCAGACCTCAAGAACTGCGCGTTCCCTGTGGGAGCCGGCTTGCCGGCGATAGGGCCGGTAAATCCGATGCAAGACTCAAAGGAAAGCCCCGCAAAGGTAATCCTGGCTAGAAAGTTCGCACGAGCGGCATTCGCCCTGATGAAAAATCAGGACGAATAGGTCACCAAAGGCGCGAAAATGGCTTGCTGATAACCATAGAATCTCCCACAGGTACCCCGCTGCTCTCAAGCTCAGCGCAAACCAGTGGGAGCCGGCTTGCCGGCGATGAGGCCGGCCCTGCCAGCGACCGACTAACCGGCAAGCGCATCGAATTTGCGCGCCAACCCGCCATGAGCGAACTGCTCCTGCACGAACTCGATGAACGCCCGGGTCTTGCCCGGCAGAAGCTTGTGCTCGGCGTAATACAGGCTGATATGCCCATCATCCACATACCAGTCCGGCAACACCCTTTGCAGTTGGCCCGCCTGCAGGTAAGGCACGGCAAACGGCAGGCTGACCAATGCAATACCCAACCCCTGCTGGGCTACGGCGCACGCTGCATCGGAGTCGCTCATGGTCATTGCCTGGCGCAATAGCAGTGGCTGCTGCGCCTGCCAACGGCTGGTCAACGGCCACGACCGCACACGGCCGGTCTGCGGTGAGCGAATCAAGATGCCGGCATGGCGGCCCAGCACCTGCGGATCTTCAATGACCGGATGCTGGCTCAAGTACCCTGGGGCTGCCACCAACACCCGATGCGCAGGGGTCAGCCGGCGCGCCACCACCCCCAGCGGTAGCTCGAACCCGCCGCCGATCGCCGCATCGAAACCTTGGCCGATCAGGTCTACCTGACGGTTGTCGAAATGCCAGTCCGGGGTGATCGCCGGGTAGCGCCGCAAGAATTCACCCAGCAGCGGCAATACGTACAGCCTGCCGAATACCGTCCCCATGCTCACCCGCAACAGCCCGGCCGGCTGGCCTTCGGCGCTGGCCAGGTTGGCCACGGCGTACTGGATGGTACGAAAGCTGTCACTGACTTCGCCTAAAAAACGCTGCCCGGCTTCGGTCAAGGTCAGCTTGCGGGTACTACGCTGGAACAGCCGCACACCCAGGCGCGCTTCAAGCTGGGCGACATGCTTGCCCACCGCCGCAGGGGTAATGCTCAAACGGCGGGCCGCTTCGGCGAAGCTGCCCACTTCGGCGCTGCGGATAAAACATTCAAGGGCGTTGAACGACTCCATGGCCATGATTACCAACCAAAGGTTTACTCTGCCAATAGTGATTGCCATCTTATCAGCAGGTAATCATCGGTCGATACTACGCCCATCCAAGGCATTCGGCCTTGCTTGCAGCAGGAGATCAGCATGTCCCAGCAACTTACCCTCGAAGGCAAAGTGGCCCTGGTCCAGGGCGGTTCACGCGGCATCGGTGCCGCCATCGTCCGCCGCCTGGCCCGTGATGGCGCCCAGGTTGCCTTCACCTACGCAAACTCCGAAGGCCCGGCCAACGACCTGGTGGCACAGGTCATAGCCGCCGGCGGCCAGGCATTGGCCCTGCGCGCAGACAGCGCCGACGCCGCCGCGGTGCAACTGGCAGTGGACGACACCGTAAAAGCCTTCGGCCGCCTCGATATCCTGGTCAACAATGCAGGCGTACTGGCCGTGGCGCCGCTAACCGAATTCGACCTGGCAGACTTCGACCGCACCTTGGCCATCAACGTGCGCAGCGTGTTCGTCGCCAGCCAGGCCGCCGCCCGCTACATGGGCCAGGGCGGGCGCATCATCAACATCGGCAGCACCAATGCCGAGCGCATGCCGTTTGCTGGCGGCGCACCGTATGCCATGAGCAAGTCGGCATTGGTCGGCCTTACCAAAGGCATGGCACGCGATTTGGGGCCACAGGGCATCACCGTGAACAACGTGCAGCCAGGGCCGGTGGATACCGACATGAACCCGGCCAGCGGCGAGTTTGCCGAAAGCCTGCTCCCCTTGATGGCAATCGGGCGCTATGGGCAGGTAGATGAAATTGCCAGCTTCGTGGCGTACCTGGCGGGGCCGGAGGCGGGCTACATCACCGGAGCGAGCCTTACCGCCGACGGCGGCTTTGCAGCCTGATCGAAATGTTTGCACGCTGGCGTCCAGCCTGAGCCGCCCAGATACTGAACGCCACTGACCTTGCCCGCACCGAGATATTGATGAACACCCCAACCTTGAGCCGCGCCCTGATCCTGCTGATGGCCACCGCCACCGGCCTGGCCGTGGCCAGCAACTACTACGCGCAGCCACTGCTGCACAGCATCGCCGAACAGTTCGGCCTGAGCACCGCCAGCGCCGGCAGCATCGTCATCGCCGCGCAACTCAGCTATGGCGCGGGCCTTCTGCTGCTGGCGCCTTTGGGCGACCTGTTCGAGCAACGCCGCCTGATCGTGATCATGTCGGTCATTTCCACCTTGGGCCTGGTGATCAGCGCCTGCGCCCCCAGCCTGCCCTGGCTGATCCTGGGGACCGCGCTCACCGGGCTGTTCTCAGTAGTGGCGCAGATCCTCGTGCCCATGGCCGCCACCCTGAGCGAGCCGCATCAGCGCGGGCGCGCGGTGGGTACGCTGATGAGCGGCTTGCTGCTGGGCATACTGCTGGCGCGCACCGCTGCCGGCTTCATGGCCGAGCTGGGTGGCTGGCGCAGCATCTATGTGTTGGCCGCGGTGCTGATGGCTGTCACCGCCTTTGCCCTGTACCGCAGCCTGCCACAACACCACAGCCATGCCGGGCTGAAATACCCGGCACTGATCGGCTCTGTATTCCGCCTGTTCATTGAGGAGCCAGTGCTGCGCCTGCGCTCGCTGCTGGGGTTGCTGGCGTTCAGCCTGTTCGGGCTGTTCTGGACGCCGCTTGCGTTTCTGCTGGCGCGTGAGCCCTACCACTATTCCGACGCGGTTATCGGCCTGTTCGGCCTTGCCGGCGCAGCAGGTGCACTTTCGGCCAACTGGGCCGGCCGCCTGGCTGACCGCGGCAGAGGCTCGCTGGGCACCACAGTGGGCCTTGTTGCGCTGTTGCTGTCGTGGGTACCGCTGGGTTTCGCCGAAAGCTCGCTACTGGCCTTGCTGCTCGGCGTACTGGTGCTGGACCTGGCCGTGCAGCTGGTGCATGTGAGCAACCAGAATGCGGTCATCGCCTTGCGGCCCGAAGCCCGTACCCGCCTCAATGCCGGTTACATCACCTGTTATTTCATCGGCGGGGCACTAGGCTCCTTGCTGGGCACACAGTTGTTCCAGTACCAGGGCTGGATGGGCATCGTGACGGCCGGCCTGTTGATCGGGGCGCTGGCGCTGCTGGTGTGGGGTTGGGCCGAGCACAAGCGCAAGCGCGCCGTGAAGGCCTGTGCGGCATGACACCGCAACCCTCCGTCGCCTGCTCGTTGACTTGCCCGTCGCGCCAGCGCTTCAGTAGGGATTGATCAAAGCCCCTTTACTGACAGGACGACTCAATGACAAGGCTCACGGTGCAATCCGGCGATTTCTTGCAAGGTGAAGGCGAGTATCGCAATGGATCGCTCACACTCAAGACCCCGCGCAGCCCCTCGCCTGGCGAGCGGATTTCCCTTGCCCGCATCAGCGACCTGCGCCTGGCCAGCCTGGAATCCAATCGCAGCCTGGGTACCGCGCTGGGCTGGGGCATGGCCGGCGCCCTGGTGGCCGGCCCGGTGGGCTTGCTGGCCGGGCTATGGCTGGGCGGCAAGGAGGAAGAAGCCACCTTCCTTGCGACGTTCAAGGACGGCCGCAAGCTGATGGCCAGTACCGATGGCAAGACCTGGTCCAAGATCGACGACAGCTGGCGCCAGCATCGGCACCCGCCTGCAGGGGATTGAACAACTTCAGGCGTACGGGGTGATACGCGCCTGATAACATGAGCGTTTTTTTGACTGCACGGGCCCATTCGCGGGCTTACCCGCGAATGGGCCCGTGCGTGCTCACCGCTCAAGGACCCCAGCATGCCCCTGCCACACCCCCGCCTGCCCCTGAGCCTGCTCAGCCTGGGCCTGGCCCTGCACAGCCCCCACGGTTTGGCTCAAGACAGTGTCACGCTCGCCCCAGTGGAGGTTTCCGACACCTACGGCAACGACGGCTATCAGGTAACCGAAGCCGCGGCAGGCGGGTTTCAGGCAGCCCCCCTGCTCGACACCCCGGCATCAGTCAGTGTTTTCAACCAGCAACTGATCGAAGACCGCCAGGTACGCAAGCTCAGCGAAGTGCTGCAAAGCGATGCCTCGGTCGGCGAAAGCTACGCCCCGATCGGCTATTACGAAAACTTCAACGTGCGCGGCTTCGAACTCAATGCCGCCAGCAGCTACCGCATCAATGGCCAAACCATCGCCGGCGAGCAGAACGTGGCGCTGGAGAACAAGCAGCAAGTCGAACTGCTCAAGGGCCTGTCGGGCCTGCACAGTGGCGTGTCGGCGCCTGGCGGGCTGATCAATTACGTGACCAAGCGCGCCGAGGATGTGCGCAGCGTAACGGTATCGACCAACGAACAAGGCGAGCGCTACCTGGCCACCGACCTGGGCGGCTGGTTTGGCAGTGAGCGGCAGTTCGGCCTGCGCGCCAACCTCGCCCACGAAGATATCCGCTCGTACGTCGACCATGCCGATGGCAAGCGCGACTTTGCCTCGCTGGCGTTCGACTGGCAGATCAACCCCAATGCCACCTTGCAGCTCGATGCCGAGTACCAGCACCGCGAACAGCGCTCGGTACCGGGCTATCAACTGCTTGGCGGCAGCGAAGTACCGCACGGCATCGATCCGGATGACCGCCTCGCTTACCAGCACTGGGCCAAGCCGGTACAGACCGATTCACTGAACCTGGGCGGGCGCTTCCAGTACCGCTTCAACGATACCTGGAGCGGCACCCTCAGCGCCTCGCGCAGCAAGGTGGTGATCGATGACTACAGCTCGTTCGCCTGGGGCAGCGAAGGCGGCTGGCAGTCGCACTTCAGCCCGGAGGGCGACTACGACATCTACGACTTCCGCAGCCCTGACGACACCCGCCGCACCGATGAAGCGCAAGCGATGCTCGACGGCCACTTCGACGCGCTCGGCGTGAGCCATGAGCTGACGGTGGGTGCCAGCGCACAACGCCGCACGCTGGATCAGCGCCCCTACTACAACCAACTGGTCGGTAGCGGCAACATCTACACCGGCGCACCCGCCGTGGCGCCCTCCGACCTGCCGGTCGGTGCCAGCGAGCGGCGCCTGGACAGCCGCCAGTACGGCCTGTTCGTCAACGACCGCATCACCTTCAGCGAGCAGTGGCAGGCCGTGCTCGGCGCCCGCGAAGTACGCCTGGACGAAAAGACCTGGGACGAAACCGGCCTGGCCGGGCGCCATACCCGGCAATACCAGTTGCTGCCCAATGCCGCGCTGATCTACAAGCCGCGCCAGGACACCACCGTGTATGCCAGCTACTCCAAGGGCCTGTCTGCAGGGGGTACCGCGCCCTGGTATGCCAGCAACGCGGCAGAAATCCTCGCCCCTACCCTGTCGCATCAGCTTGAGCTGGGCATCAAACGCGACTGGCAGGGCATGAGTTTCAGCGCCGCGCTGTTCCAGATCCGCCAGGCCTATCAATACGCCCGCCCTGAAGGCGACGCCACCTTCACCTACGTGCAGCAGGGCCAGCAGAAGAACATCGGCCTGGAACTGGGCGCCAGCGGCTGGGTGACCTCGAACCTGCAAATCCAGGCCAGCGCCGCAGCGATTCGCGCGCGCGTGAAGAACAGCGGTACCGATGCCTACGAAGACCATCAGGCGATCAACGTGCCGCGCCTGCGCGCAGCCCTGCAAGCCGACTACAGCCTGCCGGTGCCGGGCCTGGCCCTGCTGGGCGGGGCACGTTACAGCGCCAGTAAGTATGCGAGCCAGGCGGGGAATGTACAGGTGGGCGGCTATACCGTGTTTGACGTGGGTAGCCGCTATCGCACGCGTATCGGCGGCTATGACACGGTGCTGCGCATGACCGTGGATAACGTGTTCGACAAACGCTACTGGCGTGATGTGGGGGATTACCTGGGGGACAACTACCTGTTCCAGGGCGCGCCGCGGACGGCACGGGTGTCGGCTTCGGTGAGTTTCTAGACACCGTTGGCGGCGTATGTCAGAAAGCGGGATATTCCGCTTGGTGAGCACGCATTGCTCACCCGCCCATGGCTTTGATCAACAGATTCGCCCTTCGCAAATCAAGATGAATCCAACAGAATAATGTTTTGGATGCGGGGGCGTATCGGGTGGATCTCAAGCAACTGGAGTGCTTTGTACGCGTCGCTGAATTTGGTGGCTTCACCAGGGCGGCGGCGACACTGAACCTGTCCCAGTCGGTCGTAAGCCGTCAAGTGCGCCAGTTGGAGCTGGAGCTTGGGCAACACCTGTTACTGCGCAACGGTAGAGGCGTCACCCTTACCCCTGCTGGCACCCGGCTTTTCGAGCATGGCCAGGGCATCTTGCGTCAAGTACAAGTCGCCCGCGAGGATTTGCAAGAACAGCGTGACTCATTGACTGGCAAGGTGGTGATCGGCCTCCCCCCTAGTATTGCGCGGCGCCATACCGTTGGTATTGTCACAGCGTTTCAAAAGGCGTTTCCCGGGTGCTCGCTGGGCATCAAAGAAGGCTTGTCCCACTCCATGAGGGAGTGGCTGCTGTTGGGCCGCCTGGATTTTGCGCTGCTGTACAACCCCGCGCAAAACGCGCAACTGCATTTTGAGCCCCTTCAATCCGAACCCCTTTGGTTGATTGGTGCTGCCGGGGCAAGCCTCGCGCCAGAGGTGCCGCTAGCCACCCTCGGTGACTACCCACTGATCATACCCAGCCAGCCGCACTCCCTCAGGCGGCTGATCGAATCGGAAGCTGCACGGCATCATGTAGAACTCAACGTACACATGGAAATAGACGGCATTCCCTCTTTGATAGACCTGGTCGCCGCGGGCGCCGGCTTTGCCGTTCTGTCACGAATGGCACTCAGTGGCTCCTATGTGCCCCCAGGCTTGCAAGCGGCCCCAATCGTCGAGCCCACTATCAATACCCACCTGTTCGTCGCCACAACCAATCAGAGACCATTGACACGCCTGGCTTCGATGACCTTGGCCGTGGTCAAACATCAAATGCGCGATCAAGCCATGCAAAAACCACATAACTGCTAGTGGGACTTGTCGATTGTTGCATGGCTCCTTGAGCGTCAAGATGGCTGAGAACTTACCCACGACAGCCAATAGAGACGTGCCATGAAAAGCTGCCTGCCACCCGACCTATTCCCCACCAAGCCTGTTGAGGCCCTGCCTGTTGGTTCGTGGGATGCTCACTGCCATGTATTTGGGCCAGCGGCGCAATTCCCCTACGCCGAAGACCGCAGCTACACCCCACCAGACGCTGCATTCGCGCAGCTTGTCGAACTTCATGACCACCTTGGCTTCGAACGCGGCGTTATTGTTCAGGCCAGCTGCCACGGCTCAGACAACCGCGCGATGCTAGATGCAATTGGCCGCAGTGCCGGGCGCTATCGAGGCGTAGCAATCATCGACGGCAGCGAGACTGACGAGGCGTTGGCGCGGATGGACGCCTGCGGGGTTCGGGGAGTACGGTTCAATTTCGTCGCTCACCTGGGCGGTGCGCCCGACCTTGCCATTTTCGACCAGGCACTGGAACGTATCCAACCCTTGGGCTGGCATGTGGTACTTCACCTGGATGCTCAGGACATCGTCACCTATGCCGATCGCTTGGCACGTATCCAGGTGCCGTTCGTAATAGACCACATGGGCCGGATCAAGGCTCAGGACGGCCTCGATCAAGCGCCGTTTCGGACGTTGCTTGAGCTGATGGACAATCCGCTGGCATGGGTGAAGGTCTGTGGCGCCGAAAGGGTCTCAGCGGGGCGCAAACCCTTTGATGATGCTATCCCCTTCGCCATGTCGCTTATCGAGACGGCGCCGGAGCGTGTGCTCTGGGGTACTGACTGGCCTCATCCAAACATCAGCAAGGACATGCCCAATGACGGGGGGCTTGTCGATCTGATGTACCGCTTCTGCCCGGACCCAGCGACACGTCAGAAGCTACTGATCGACAACCCCCTGAAGCTTTACGGACGCTGATTTCAGCGCTCGACCACACCAACTCCAAAAACAATCAGGTAGTGGAATCGATATGAACACTTCGACCGAAGCGACGCACCCTGCCGCGCAACTGAAGCCCGCGGCCCGCACACGACAGCCCTTCTATAAAGCGATGTATTTCCAGGTTTTGCTGGGGATTGTCTTGGGTGGGCTCGTCGGACATTTCTGGCCAGATTTCGCCGCCTCACTAAAACCATTGGGTGATGCGTTCATCAAGCTTATCAAGATGATCATCGGCCCTGTGGTGTTCTGTACCGTAGTGACCGGCATCGCGGGCATGCAAGACCTGAAAAAGGTCGGTCGTGTGGGAGGCAAGGCACTGCTTTACTTCGAGATAATTTCCACCGTCTCGCTGGTCATAGGGTTACTCGGCGGCCACCTGTTCAACCCAGGCGCCGGGTTTCACGTAAACCCTGATTCACTGGATGCCTCTGCAGTGACAGGTTTTGCTGAGAAAGCGCAGCACCTGGGTATCGTCGAATTCCTGATGAGTATCATCCCGAATACGTTCGTCTCAGCGCTGGCAGATGGCAACATCCTGTGCATTCTGCTGATTTCAGTACTTTTTGGCTGTGCCTTGTCCGCGATGGGGGATAAAGGTAAGCCGGTGTACACCATGATCGAAGGCGTTTCGGGCGTGTTCTTCGGTATTGTCCATATCATCGCCAAGTTTTCAGCAGTCGGCGCATTTGGTGCAATCGCGTTTACCGTTGGCACATATGGCGCCGCATCGCTGCTGCCGCTGCTCAAATTGATCGCAAGCTTCTACGTACTTTGCATATTCTTCATCGTGCTGGTGTTGGGCTTCGTTGCAAGGCTTTGCGGGTTCAGCATCCTGCGGTTCGTCTCGTATATCAAGGATGAACTACTGATTGTACTGGGCACCAGCTCATCTGAAGTTGTGCTCCCCCAAATCATGGAGAAGATGGAACGACTCGGTTGTTCGAAATCGGTCGTCGGCCTGGTGATACCCACCGGCTATTCCTTCAACCTGGACGGCACCAACATCTATTTGACCATGGCTGTTCTGTTCATTGCTCAAGCGCTCGACATTGAACTTACGTGGGGGCAGCAACTGACCTTGATCATTGTTGCCATGCTGAGTTCAAAAGGTGCCAGCGGGGTTTCGGGGGCTGCGTTCGTGATGTTGACCAGTACCTTGCTCGTCGTGCCCGTTGTGCCCGTTGCGGGAATGGTGCTGATCCTGGGCATCCACCGCTTTATGGGCACTGGCTTGGCGATGACCAACCTCGTCGGGAATGGTGTCGCAGCACTGGTGGTATCCGCCTGGGAAAAAGAACTGGATCGCGACAAGCTGAACCAGCAACTGCACCCCACCAAACACTGATCCCCACTGCTTGACCTCCACGGCCCTGCCGACAGGGCCGAGGATTGCTGCGCCCTGGAGAAAACAATAATGAATTCCAAACTGCGCTACGCCGTAACGCTGGCGGGGATGACGTGTGTCACACCCCTGCTGGCCGCCAGCTTTATCGAAGACAGCAAGGTACGCCTGGATATCCGCAATTTCTATTACAACGCAGACTTTCGCGACGGTACGGGTGTATCAAAGCGGGAAGAATGGGCACAGGGATTTCTGCTCAACTATGAATCTGGATTTACCCAAGGAGATATCGGCGTTGGCCTGGATGCATTGGGCTATCTCGGCGTCCGTCTCGACTCCAGTGCAGATCGGACGGGAAGCGGGCTTCTGCCAACTACTGCATCGGGAGAGGCGGTTGAAGAGTACTCCAAGGGCGGTTTAGCAGCGAAAGTCAAAGTATCGAGGACTGAACTGCGCTACGGCATCGCGCTCCCCAAGGTACCGGTTTTGCAATTCAATGGTAGCCGGCTTTTCCCGCAGTCCTTCCAAGGGACGCAGATCAGTTCCAGCGAAATTGACGGGCTGACCGTCAACCTGGCCCAATTCAACCGCACAACCAGCCCCGACTCCACCGACCAACAACACATCATGCTGGCGGCAAAAAACGGCCGTTACTCAACCGCCGGCGTGGGTGATCACTTCCGGTACGCTGGCGCGAGCTACAAACCCGACCCAACACTGACGTTCAGTTACTACCACGGTGGCCTCGAGGACGTTTACGCGCAGCACTTTCTCGGCGCGACCCAGCGCCGAAAGCTTGGCCGTGGGTGGCTCGAGTTGGACCTGCGGGCTTTCTTCAGCCATGAAGCAGGCAATGCCAAGGCCGGTCGTGTTGACAACGAGGCTTACACCGCCCTGGTCAGTTACACACTCGACAATGGCCACAGCATGCTTGCCACCTATCAGCATATGGAAGGTGACACTGGCTTCCCCTACATCAATAACCCGTATTTGCCCAACTACGTTCAATACCACGACTTCGCAGAAGCAGGTGAGCGCAGTTGGCAGTTGCGCTACGGCTATGACTTCAGTCACCTGGGTGTGCACGGGCTGAGCTTTTATACCAGCTACATCCAGGGGGCACATCTGGACAAGCGAGGCGGCGGCGGCGAGTGGGAGCGCGACGTGGATGTGACCTACGAGATTCCACACTTCAAAGGCCTTTCGATTCGCTGGCGTAACGCCCTTTACCGAAGCGATATCAACCGTGGCATCGACGAGAACCGCTTGATCCTCAACTACTCGCTTGCATTCAAGTAAACAGCCTCTTTCTCTCCTGAAACGTTGCGAACAGAACGTTGCCGTTTTTCAGGCAACCGATTACGAGGAGCCCGTGATGTACATCAAAACGCTAGGGTTGATTGGTTTTGGCGAGGCCGGTGCGATACTCGCCCAAGATATCGCCCGCCAGGGTGTCCATGTGCAGGTATACGACAAGCTTCAGCAAGATGAAGCTTGTCGCGGCGCCCTGTTGACAAAGGCACAGGCATGTGGAGTCAGGCTTTGTGCTTCGGCTATCGATGCCAGTGACGGCGCCGACCTGGTCATGTCTGCAGTGACCGCCGGTGCCGCCCTTGAGGTCGCCCTGCACCTCATGCCACAGCTCAGGTCCGGGCAAGTTTTCATGGATCTGAATTCTGTGGCGCCAGCAACAAAAAAAGCAGCGCACCAAGCCGCAACGCACCATGGTGTGGACTATGTCGATGCGGCAGTCATGGCACCGCTGCCGCCACAGCGCTTGAAAACCCCCATGCTATTGGGCGGCCCTCGGGCACTTGAACTCGAAACTGCGCTAAAGGGGCTCGGCTTGAAGGTTCAAACCGTAGCAAACACCATTGGTGTGGCGTCTTCCATCAAGATGTGCCGCAGCATAATGATCAAAGGGCTTGAAGCGTTGACAACAGAATGCATGGCCACTGCGCGGCAATATGGCGCCGAGGATTTCGTACTCGCTTCACTGCATGAAAGCTTTCCTGGCTCAGGCTGGGACGGAACACTTGCGCACTATCTCATCAGCCGGGTCGCCGAACATGGCTTCAGACGCGCAGAAGAGATGGAGGAAGTAGCGCGAACGGTATCTGACGTTGGCGTGGATGCGCATATGAGCTTGGCGACTGCCGCAACACAGCGCGCGTTTGCACAAGCAATCCGTAACGCAGGGCTTGTATATGCCGACCTTCTGCCTTTTGACTGGGCTCAGGTAGTCGATCAATTACAGGCCACGCCCACCAAGCGCCCGTAAAAAACAAAAAGCCCCCAAACCTTTCAGCTTGGGGGCTCTTCGTAGAATGTGGCGGTGAAGAAGGGATTTGAACCCTTGATACGATTTCTCGTATACACACTTTCCAGGCGTGCTCCTTCGACCACTCGGACACTTCACCGTTTTCTCTTCAAGCCATTCAGCCTGTCGAGGCGCGCTAATTTAGTAGAAGACCTTTTCTTTGGCAAGCATTTTTTCAGTTTTTTCATGCATTTAAGCCAGGCCACCGAAAAGCCGAGGCTGCCAAGGCAAAGCCGCCAATCTCGCCAGCGCTTTTACCGCACCCGGCCGCCCTGCCCTGATTGCGCAAGGCATGAGGGCCAGTCGCTGACTGGCTGGTCAGCCTTGCTGCTTTACCTGGCCCGCGGCGCTGGGTAACGTCATCGCCACGCCACCTAAAGGACTCTGTCATGAGCGAGCTGATTACCTACCACGCCGAAGACGGCATCGCCACCCTGACCCTGAACAACGGCAAGGTCAACGCCATCTCGCCGGATGTCATCACTGCCTTCAACGCCGCCCTGGACCGCGCCAAGGAAGACCGCGCCGTGGTGATCATCACCGGCCAGCCAGGCATCCTGTCCGGCGGCTATGACCTTAAAGTGATGACCGCCGGCCCCAAGGAAGCCATCAGCCTGGTCACCGCCGGCTCCACCCTGGCCCGGCGCCTGCTCTCTCACCCGTTCCCGGTGATTGTCGCCTGCCCCGGCAACGCCGTGGCCAAGGGCGCCTTCCTGTTGTTGTCCGCCGACTACCGCATCGGTGTCGAGGGGCCTTACAAGATCTGCCTGAACGAAGTGCAGATCGGCATGACCATGCACCACGCCGGCATCGAGCTGGCCCGCGACCGCCTGAGCCGCGCAGCATTCCAGCGTTCGGTGAACAATGCCGAAATCTTCGACCCCCATGGCGCGATGCAAGCGGGCTTCCTCGACAAGGTGGTGCCGGCCGAGCAGTTGCTCGACACCGCGCTGGCCGCTGCGCGTGAATTGAAGAAGCTGAACATGCTGGCGCACAAGAACACCAAGCTGAAGGTGCGCAAGGGCCTGCTCGATGCCCTGGATGAGGCAATCGCGCTGGACCAGAACCCGATCGGTTGACCCTGCAGGCCCTCTGGCCGGTACGCCGCCCGGAGGGCCATTACGGCGAACCCAAGGTTTGCCCAACCCAGTGCACAGCCGTACACTGCACCGCGACTGTCTGGTGTGAGTCGTACCATGCTTTACTGCCTTCGCATGCTCCTGCTGGCGCTGCACTTCCTGCTGGTCGGGGTTTTAGGCCTGCTGATCGGCCTGCTGCGCCCCTTCAACCGCGACAACAGCCGCATCTTCGCCCGCCTTTACAGCTTGCCGGCCACCTGGCTGCTGCGCATCAAGGTCAAGGCCGAAGTCGGCCCGCTGTGGGACCAGCCACCCGGCTGCGTGATCATTGCCAACCACCAGTCCAACTTCGACCTGTTCATCCTCGGCCACGTGGTGCCCCGGCGCACGGTCGCCATCGGCAAGAAAAGCCTCGGCTGGATACCGCTGTTCGGGCAGCTGTTCTGGCTGGGCGGCAATGTACTGGTGGACCGCAAGAACGCTTACCAGGCGCGCAAGGCCATGCAGGTGACCACGCGCATCCTGCGTGACGACACCTCGATCTGGATTTTCCCGGAAGGCACGCGCAACCCCGCAGACCAGTTGCTGGCGTTCAAGAAAGGCGCCTTCCACATGGCCCTCGAAGCGGGCGTGCCAATCGTGCCGGTGTGCGTCAGCCGCTATGCGCGGCGCCTGGGCCTGAACAGCTGGCGACGCCGCACAGTGATCGTGCGCTCACTGCCGCCGATCGCTACTGAAGGGCTGACCCAGCAGGACATCCCGGCCTTGATCGAGCAGTGCCGCGGGCAGATGCAGCAGTGCATCGACCACATGGAAGGCGAGCTGGCCAAACGCTAGGTTGCCCTCAAGGCCCATACAGCCCAAGCTGTAACCCGTGTGCAACCGGACAAGTGGATAACCATGGGTCGAGTCGTGGCATCGGCGGTGTACAGCGCCGGCAGAAAAGTCACCAACATCAGCATCGACGAGGGCAGCGAGTGGGCGCGCAAGCCCGGGCATTTCGTCTGGATCGGCCTGGAAGAGCCCAATGCCGAAGAACTGGCCAACCTGCAGTGCCAGTTCAACCTGCACGAACTGGCCATTGAAGACGCCCTGGAGAAACACAGCCGGCCCAAGCTCGAAACCTTCGGCGACGCGCTGTTCATCGTCACCTATTCACCGGTGCGCCATGAGGGCAAGCTGGAGTTCATCGAAACCCACATCTTCGCCGGCAACGGCTACATCATCACCTGCCGCAATGGCCACTCCAAATCCTATGCCCTGGTGCGCCAACGCTGCGAGGCGCGCCCCTTGCTGTTGGAGCACGGCGAAGATTTCGTGCTTTACGCACTGCTGGACTTCGTCACCGAAAACTACCAACCGGTCAGCGAAGCCATCCATGGCGAGATCGAAGAGCTGGAGCAAAGCGTGCTTACCGGCTCGTTGCTCGAAGACGACATTCGCCGCCTGCACAGCCTGCGCCGCGACATACTGCGCCTGCGCCGCTATGTGGCACCGATGGTGGAGATAAGCGAGGAACTGCAGCGTCTGAGTTTCCCGTTCATCGACAAGAACATGCGCCCCTACTTTCGCGACGTGCAGATCCACGTGACGCGGCAGATGGAGGATTTGGTCGGGATCCGCGACATCGCCAGCCAGACCATCGAGATCGGCATGCTGCTGGAGTCACGGCGGCAAAGCATCGTGCAGCGCAAGTTCGCAGCGTGGGCGGCGATTCTGGCCTTCCCCACGGCGATTGCCGGGATCTACGGGATGAACTTCCAGAACATGCCGGAGCTTGGCTGGCACTACGGGTATTTCGGGGTGCTGGGGGTGATCGGGCTGGGATGCACCGGGCTGTTCGCCAGCTTCAAGCGCTCCGGCTGGCTTTAGCGTGTCGGGGCTGCTGTTGCAGCCCCTGTGGCTCAGGCAGCGCTGTCGCTGGCCTTGGCTGGCTGCTGGATGAAGCGCATCATCCACTCACCGACCAGATCGCCTTGGTGTTCAGTGGCCAGGCTAGCCACTGCCTTGTGGTAAACCTCATCCCCCAGGTATTCCTGGCGTGCATCGAGCAAGGCCCGCGAGTAGTCGTGGACAAACTCCGGATGCCCCTGGAAGCACAGCACCTGATCGCGAATGTGATACGCCGCATTCGGGCAGAAATCGCTCGAGGCGATCACCGTGGCACCTTCAGGCAGCTCGGTCACCTGGTCCTGGTGGCTGATCAGCAGGGTCAGTTCGGAAACCTCAGGGTCCATCCACGGCGCATGCGCCGCCAGCGAGTAGCGATGGATGCCCACGCCCCACCCCTTGTCGGCCCGCTCGGCCTTGCCACCCAGGGTCAACGCCAGCAACTGATGGCCGAAGCACACACCCAGCAGCTTTTCGCCGCGCTCGTACAGCTTGAGCAGGTATGCCCTGAGGGTCTGGATCCATGGATCGGTACCGAACGAGTCCGCCTTGCTGCCTGTCACAAGGTAGGCATCGAAACGTTCATCGTCGGCGGGGTAGTCGCCGTTCATCACGTTGTACACACGAAATTCGGCGGCGATCGGCTGCCGCGAGAAGAGCTGCTCGAACATCCTGCCGTAGCCCTGGTACTGCGCGGTCAACTCCGGTCGCAGGACATCGGTCTCAAGGATGCAGATGCGTAACGACATAGGGATAGTCCTGAACGACGTGGGTGGGAATCAGCTGTAGAGACTGCCGTGAAAGGCACGTACAAGCAAGTAGGCTGCACTGACGAACGGTCACATTTTGTCGGGTAGGCGCTGGGTGTTGCGCCACTGTCTAGCCAGAGCGTGCCAGATGGCTGGCTTTTTGCCTCATATCATCAAGCAACCGATTATCAGCTTTGATAGAACAAAGGGTTCTTAAACATGGATGACGTTCACCCTACTGTTGGTTGTATATCGATACAAAGAGGTAAGTGGTAAGGCGTGCAGGCACGCTGCGGTGATCGACCCGAAGTGCGACAGGGAAGCCAACGGGTATTCAGGAATAACAACAAGAAGGCGGTCCGCCATGTTCAGACAATCGAAACTTCGCCAAGCTGGGCTCATTTTATTCGCCACGACGTTGCTGTTGATCTTGCCGAACCTGACACGTTTGTTCGGATGACGATGGCAGTGGCCTCAAGGGGCAACGCACAGGTAACCTGCCGGCCATGACGGTCGGAGAATGCTCATGCGCCTAGGTTTTGCCCTGCTAGCCCTTCTTCTGAGCCTGCCCCTTTCGGCGGCCCAACTGCACCTGGAACTCGACGGCTCGTCGCGCACTCTGGACAGCGCCGATTTGCTGCGCATGCCGCAAGCACGCGAAATAAACATCGAGCAGGACGTGTCCTATAAACGGCCCATGCGTTACCGCGCGGTGCCGCTGGCCACGCTGTTGCAAGGCATAAAGGCAGATGACCACCTGCAGGCCGTGGCGCTGGACGGTTTCGCTGCCGAAATGCCGGCTGCGCCGTTGCTGCAGGAGGGCCCGGCGCGCGCTTGGCTGGCCATCGAGGACCCCGCCGCACCGTGGCCGGCACTGGGCAACGGCAAGCCAAGCGCCGGGCCGTTCTACCTGGTGTGGACCGCCCCGCAGGCAAGCGGCATCCGCCCCGAGCAATGGCCGTTCCAGATTGCCACGATACGCCGCCTGGCGACGGTGGAACAACGCTTCCCGGCGCTGCTCCCTGACCCGAAGCTGCCGGCAGAAGACCCGGTGCGCCAGGGCTTTGCCCTGTTCCAGCAAAACTGCCTGGCCTGTCACCGGCTCAACGGTGCGGGGGATGCCCAGTTCGGCCCGGACCTGAACATGCCGCGCAACCCGACCGAGTATTTCCAGCCGGGGTTCCTGCGCCAGTACATTCGTGACCCGCAAAGCCTGAGGCAGTGGCCACAGGCGCGCATGCCGGGGTTTGCCGAAAGTGTTTTGAGTGAAGAAGAACTGGATGCCTTGCTGGCTTACCTGGGGCATATGGCCAAGCATAGGCCTTGAAGGCCAATCGCCGGCTGGCCGGCGATTGGATCGGGCCGCAAGGCAGCCCCAGCGGGTTTCAGGCTGTCGGCCGTTCCTGCTTGACGCCCCACCCCTCTACCTCGCCGCCATAGGGTGACACGACCTGCTCGAAGGCCTCTTCGAAGTCCCCGATACCACCATAGGTGGCATACATGATCTTGCTCAGTTCCAGGTGCCACACACCATCATCCCGTTCTCGCACCTGAGCATTGAGAGACTCACCGCGAAACTGCCCGGCCGCGCGTCGCGCGCCGGCTTCATCTGGAAATACCGCGTAGAACTCGATGGGGTGGATACGGGTGAAGTCGAAACCGCCAGCTTTCATCTGACGCAGGACATTGCTGCTGATATCGTCGTTCTGGCTGCTCATGAATCGTCCTCCTGAATAAAGCAATGGATAGACTTTCCGTGCACTACGCACCTGCCGGCATTGCCGTGCAGTTCGAGCTGATGCAAGACGCGAATTGACAGGTGCAGCCCCGCAGAACAGGCCAACACCTCCCACTAGCGTAGTGCCTTGCGCGGCACCACGCCAACCGTGCGGGTCAGGAAGATTCCTGGATACGGGTGATGACTACGCCGTTCTGCTCCTTGAGCCAACGTGCCGTGGGGGATAGGGCACGGTCCTGGAAGTCGTTGAGGTCCAGCTCATCCATGACCGGGAAAAGATGCGAACGAATGGCCTTGGCCGCCTCTTCCTCGCTGGGGCACAGTTCACCGTGCATCAGCAGCGTGGTTGGCTCGCCTTTCTGGTCGGCAAAGATGACTTCCCACTCTTTCATTGAATAGCCCTCTCAAGCAGAGAACACCGGGGGTGATGCCTGTTAATGCTTGACCGTGGGCCGGGCGATTTGTTCAGTCAGTTGCAGCCACTGGTGACCGCAGGCCGGCGCCATCTTGTGGGAGCCGGCTTGCCGGCGATGGGCCGCAAAGCGGCCCTGTTTGCCAGTTACTTCGGTGTACCGTGCACCACACCGGCCGTGTTGTCGAGCAGGCTCTTGGTCGCGGTCTGAATATACGCTTCAAGCTGCTTGAGCATTTGCGGCTGGTCGGGGCTTTCGATCAGCTCGGCCTTGAACTCGCTGCCCAGCTGGTAGCGGTACAGGCGCGGGGTCATGTCCTTGGACTCGATGAGGATGCGGTCACCCTGCACCAGGCCCACGATCTGCTCGCTGCCCGACGGCTTGATCATACCGATGCCCTGGTCGCCCTCAGGCAGGTTGAGCAGGTCGCGGCCCCAGCACTGGTGCCGTGCCTGGCCACCCAGGCGGCCCATGATGGTCGGCACGATGTCGACCTGGGTGCCCACGGTGTGGTTGAGCGCACCGAACTTCTCCTGGATGCCCGGCGCGATCAGCAGCAGCGGCACGTTGAAGCGGCCCAGGTCCAGTTCGGTGACCTGCTGGTGGTTGCCAAAACCATGGTCGCCAACGATGACGAACAGGGTGTCCTTGAAGTACGGCTCCTTGCGCGCCTTCTCGAAGAACTGGCCCAGCGCCCAGTCGGAGTAGCGCATGGCGGTCAGGTGCTCGTCCAGGCGGCCCTGGCCTGTGACCTTCTCGACCGGCAGGTCCTTGGGCAAGGCATACGGGGTGTGGTTGGACAGCGTCTGCAGCAGCGCGTAGATCGGCTTCTTGCCATCGTGCTTGGCCAGCTCCTCGTTGCCACGGTCGAACATGTCCTGGTCGGAAACGCCCCAGGTTGGGTCGGAGAACACCGGGTCGACGAAGTCGTTGCGGCCGATGAAGGTGGTCATGCCCTGGTTGCCGAAGAAACCGGACTGGTTGTCCCAGGCGAAATCACCGTTGTAGACGTACACGTCGTCGTAGTCACGGGCGCTCAACAGCGCCGGCAAGCCCGACAGCTTGTGGCCGCCTTCCGGGGTCTGCATCAGGTATTCGAAGCCCGGCAGGTTCGGGAAGCAGGCCATGGTAGCGAACATGCCCTGGTGGGTATGGGTACCGTTGGAGAAGAAGCGGTCGAACAACAGCCCCTCCTTGGCCAGCTTGTCGAAGTACGGGGTGATGTTGTTCGGGCTGCCCAGGGCGCCTACCGAATGGCCCGCGAAGCTCTCCATGAGGATCACCACGACGTTCTTGACCGGCAAGGTACCTTCGGCCGGCGGCACGAAGTCACGGCGCACGGCGGCCTCATCGGCATCGACCAGCGTGTCGTAAGGGGTCAGGAGATGTTCACGCACGGTCTGCGTGGCCAGGTTCTGCTCCAGCACCGGCTTCCAGATGTTGGCGCGGTCCTCGCCGAAACGGCTCTTGGCAGCGTCGATCAGCGTCAGGGTACCGTTGAGGCCCAGCTGGTTGACGAAGTTGGAATCAGTGGTGAAGGCATCGCCCCAGCGCATGGGCGGGCCCTGGCGCAGGGTGCCACGGGCGGCAACCACAGCCACCAGCAGGATCACCATGAACACGGCCAGGCGGTGGTACCACGGCGCAACACTGCGCTGCACGGTAACGCCACTGCCACCCACACCACGGGTCAGGCGGTCGATGCCCTTGAACAGCAGGCTCAGCAGCCAGGTGCCGAACAGCCAGGCCAGCAGGTAGCGGACCACCGGGAAGCCGTACCAGAGCATGCTCATCACGGTTTTCGGGTCTTCCTTGATGTACTGGAAGACCAGGCCGTTGAGGCGCTGGTGGAACTCGCGGTAGAAGTCCAGCTCCATCAGGCCGAGGAACATCACCACGCTCGCGGTGATGGTCAGCCAGAAGCGGAACAGGCCACGCCGGGCCATGGCCCATGGGCTCAGCGTTGCCAGCAGCAACGGGATGCTCAGGTACACCACCACGCGCAGGTCGAAGCGCAAACCGTTGAACAAGCCTTCGGCAACGGTGGAATAAGGGGTGTCGCCGATCATGTCACTGTTGTAGACCAGCAGCGCGAGGCGCACCAGGCTGAGCATCAGCATGATCACCAGGGCACTGAGCAGCGTATAGGCCAAGTGCGATTTCAAGGTCGGCGAGAAGGCTCGCGCGCCCTGTTGCTTCAAGGCATCCGTGTTAGCCATGAATGGGAAGGTCCTAGGATTGCGTGTTTGCGGGATGGCGCCGGCGCTAGACCAACGCAGCATTGTGCGGGTGCGGATTCTGTTTAAACCAATGTGAAAATTTTGTCACGGGGCTGTTGCTGGTTTTGTCTGCGCCAGCAAAATGCCCCTATCCAAACCGCACATTGCCCCTGGGACCGGCAATGGCCCAGATCACCAGGCCGATCACCGGCAGCAAGGCGATCAGCAGTATCCACAGCACCTTGACCCCCACCTCCCGGCCGCTCTTGATCACATTGAGGATTGCCCAGATATCCAGCGCCAGAATGATCAGGCCAACCAGCCCGTTGAACGTCGACCCCATGGCCCCCCCCCCGTTGACAGTCAGTGTGGCTGAGCATAATCAGCTATCAGGTCGATAGAAGGGAATCCTTGGCCTGCCCTGCTGGTCACTGGGTAGACTGCAAGCATTCACAGATCCGAGGTTCGCATGCCCCCAGCCCAGACTCAAACCCCCGCCTCGCCCTCGTTGTTGAGTGCCTGGCGCCAGCAGGCAGTCAATACCCCGTGGCTCAGCGCGGGGCTGGGCGTGAGCTTGCTGGCGGTCATCGTGCTGCTGGCGGCGAGTTTCTGGAACGCCGTCAACGGCGAGCATGCCGACAGCCTGCACCTGGCGCTGCTCGGTGGCCTGTCCGGCTTCGGCGCCACGGCCTTGGGCGCGGTACTGGCCGTTGTGCTGCGCGATGTCAGCGCACGCAGCCAGGACGTGATGCTCGGTTTTGCGGCCGGTATGATGCTGGCTGCCAGCTCGTTTTCGTTGATATTGCCGGGCCTTGAAGCTGCCCGCGAAATTACCGGCAACGGCCCGGCCGCCGCCTTTACCGTGGTGCTGGGCATGGGCCTGGGTGTGCTGCTGATGCTCGGGCTCGACCGCTTCACCCCGCACGAACACGAAAGCACAGGCCCCTGCGGCCCCGAAGCCGAGCGCATCAGCCGGGTGTGGCTGTTCGTGCTGGCGATCACCCTGCACAACCTGCCCGAGGGCATGGCCATTGGCGTGAGCTTTGCCAATGGCGACATGAATGTAGGCCTGCCGCTGACCAGCGCCATCGCCATTCAGGACATACCCGAAGGCCTGGCCGTAGCGCTGGCCTTGCGCGCAACCGGGTTGTCCAACTTCAAGGCCGCGCTGGTAGCGATTGGCTCGGGCCTGATGGAGCCCTTGGGCGCGGTGATCGGGTTGGGGATTTCCACTGGTTTCGCCCTCGCCTACCCCATCAGCATGGGGCTGGCGGCGGGGGCGATGCTGTTCGTGGTGTCCCACGAGGTGATACCCGAAACCCACCGCAATGGGCATCAGACGGCGGCGACGCTGGGGGTGATGGGCGGGTTTGCGGTGATGATGTTTCTGGATACTGCGCTGGGTTGAAACGGCTTACCGACGCCGCTGTTGTAGGAGCGGCCTCGTGTCGCGAAGGGGCTGCGCAGCAGACCCAGCAATTTGTGTTGCGCTGCTGAATCTTGGGGCCGCTTTGCGGCCCTTCGCGACACAAGGCCGCTCCTACAGGCGTGTGAGCTGCCTTGAGCGCTTTCAGTGCCATTATCACCTGGCTTTGTTCAATGCGGCCATCTGCACCTTGCTGCAGGTAGGAGCGGCCTCGTGTCGCGAAAGGGCTGCGCAGCAGACCCAGCAATTTGTGTTGCGCTGCTGAATCTTGGGGCCGCTTTGCGGCCCTTCGCGACACAAGGCCGCTCCTACAGGCGATTCAGCTGTGAACGGCCACCTTGAGCGCCTCTAAGGCCGGCTCTACCTTGATACGCAGTTCAGCACCCAGCTCCAGCACACGCGCCAGGTCGTTCTGGCCAACCATCACCACTTGCAACTCATCATCGAGCAACTGGCTGAAGTTGAGCAGCACATAACCACCGGCCTCTTTGTTCAGCGCGGCCATCTGCACCTGGATGCGGTTGAGCGCCGTCAACGGCTCGGTACGCGCCAGCTGCTTGGGCTTGAGGGTGAACGGCACGCTCTTGTCGAACGAATCGCTGATGTGCTGGAACAACTCCTGATAGCTGTCGGCCTGGAACACCACGGTGTCCGGCAGGCTGCCAAGCACCACCCACTCGCCCAGCGGGATCGGGAAGCTGTCGTCGTAGTTGATGTCCGGGTTGGCGGCGAGGAAGGCGGCGGGGTCGGCGTAGGCCTGCGCGGCCTCGTCGGCGATGCGCTCGATGTCTTCATCGCGCATGCAGCCGGCGCCGATGAGGCTGATGAATTCGAGCAACTGGTTTTTCATGAAGGGGGCCTGCGACGGGTGAAAAGTCGCCAAGGATAGCCGCAAATGCCCCCAGGCAGTTAGCCGGCCAGCGCCTGCAGGCGCGCTGCGGTATCGGCTGCGCCCATGGTGTGCGCCGCCATCAGCGCGGTGGCGCCACGCGCATCCTGGTGTGCCGGGTCGGCGCCTTGGGCCAGCAGGTAGTCGAGAATCTCTACACGGTTGAACATCGCCGCCAGCATCAGTGCAGTACGCCCGTCCTGCGCAGCAGCGTCGACCGGCACGCCGTTTTCCAGCAACAGCCGGATCATCGCCAGGTCACCCTTGAACGCCGCACCCGCGATCGGAAGCTGGCCGTTGTCGTTGGCAACCAGCGGGTCAGCACCCTGGCTCAGCAATACGCGGACCGCATCATGGTGGCCGTGGTAGCTGGCCAGCATCAGCAGCGTGTCGCCTTTGTGGTTGCGCAGATTGGCTGGCAAGCCACTGGCCAAAAGACGCTCGAGCATCGTGGCATCCCCCTGGCGGGCACACTCGAAGACCTGCTCGGCAAATGCCGCGGTCTCGTCATCGGTCATGGCGGCGGGTGCTTGTTGTTCAGACATCTGGAACCTCCTGGCAGAAAAGATTGCCCAAGTGTTTGTCAGGCAAGCCCGGCAGGTCAAAGGTTCAGAATCTATAGCGCCGATAGCCACCGGCCGGCTCGTGCAAAATGCACTGTGCAAAATGCACGACCATGCAACCTGCACGGCACCACCCTCCCCGAAGCAACCTCAAGGCCTTGAAATTAAAGGCTTTTTATTAGAATCAAGTTTTGGCACGTTCACTGCAACTATCAACTCACGTCTGCCCACCAAATCAGTCAGGAGTTGATATGGACCTCATTCAGGAAAAGTTCGTCTCGGTGTTCTCGGCCTACCAGGTCACCACCCAGCCTCGCCCCGATGGCGGCATCCTGCTGACGCTGCGTGCCACAGATGGCAGGGTCACCCGCCGTGTGCTGACCTACGGGCAACTGCACAGCGCCGAACAGCTGTCCTGGGCGATCAGCGCCATTCGCCGCGACCTGGCCGAGCAAGCCAGTGAACTGCCGGTGATCTCGATGCTGCAGAGCCAGCAACGCTTCGCGCTGCCGACCTACCGTTGAGTTTTGTCTGCACCGGCCCTTTCGCGGGTAAACCTGCGCCCACAGGTACTGCATTGCCCTTAGGGATGGCGGGGTACCTGTAGGCTCAGGCTTGCCCGCGAGGGGCCGGAGCGGACACTAGAACTCGTCGATCCCAGCGTAAGTACGCGCCGTATCATCCCCGGTAAAGCGCGGCTGCATACCCTGCTCATTGGCATAGAGTCGCAGCGCCAGGCAGAACGGGTTGTCCCCCAGCTCCACCCAGCGCCGGCACCCTGCCGGGATCACCAGCTGGTCGCCTTTTTCACACACCAGCGCATACACATAGTCACCCAGGCGAAGCCCGACCTGGGCGCGACCTGTGACCACGGCAAACACTTCATCAACGTCATGCACATGCTCATCACGCAGGTCGACCTGTGCCGGGTCGGCACCGTCGCGGTTGAGCACACTGAATGCTGCGCAGCCTTGGGCAGTCATCAACCGGTCAAGGTGTTCGCGGCAGGCGCTCATGACCTCATCCTGGCTGCTGCCTGGCCGTATGCGCAGCGCCAGCGCAGCGTGGTGAAAACGCACGCCCTGCTCTGCCAGCGTTGCGGTGATGTCGTCGTGGTGGGTCAGTACCTTGTTCGGCAAGGCCGGGCTGGACGGGTGGAATACACAGAGGATGCTCATCAGCGGCAGGTCCTGGTCGATTTCAAACGAGTGGCAATGATAACGGCTGCCGCGAGCGCTGCGGCGCTGGCCATACCAAAGGTGAAGGTGGGGCCCAGCAGCTTCCAGCTGTAGCCCGAGTACAACGCCCCCAGCGCACCGCCGGTGCCCGACAGCGCCGCATACAATGCCTGGCCCTGGCCTTGCTGACGGGCGCCGAAACTGGCCTGGACGAACGCGATGGAGGCAGCATGGAAGCAGCCGAACGTGGCGGCGTGCAGCACCTGGGCGAAGATCAGCACGCCCGGCTCGCCCGCCAGGTTGCCCAGCAGCAGCCAGCGCAGGGCGGCCAACAGGAAGCTGGCCAGCAGCACCTGCTGCACGCTGAAGCGCGTGAAGATGCGGCTCATGGCCATGAAGATCAGCACTTCGGCCACCACCCCCAGCGCCCACAGCAGGCCGATGGCGCCGCGGCTGTAGCCCAGGTGCTCCAGGTGCAACGTGAGGAAGGTGTAGTAAGGCCCGTGGCTGAGCTGCATCAAGGCCACGCACAGGTAGAAGGCAACCACCCCGGGCGCCCGCAACTGGCGCAGAAAGCCGCCCGCGTCGCGCCGCTCGCCCTGCTCCACCGGCTGGGCATTGGGCACCCACAGGCTGGCCGCGACGATGCCCGCCATGATGGTCACCAGGGCGACCGGGTAGATATCCAGGCTCAGCCATTCGAACAACCGCCCAAGGCCGACCACGGTGAGGATGAAACCGATCGAACCCCACAGGCGCACCTGGCTGTAGCGCGCCGTCTGCCCGTGCAGGTGGGCCAGGGTGATGACCTCGAACTGCGGCAGTACCGCATGCCAGAAGAACGCGTGCAGGGCCATTACCAGCGCCAGCCAGGCGTAGCTCTTGCCGAAGAAGATCAGCGAAAAGGTGGCCAGGGTACACAGCGCGCCTAGGCGCACGATCAGCAGCCGCTGGCCGCTGCGGTCACCCAGCCAGCCCCACAGGTTGGGGGCGATGCAGCGCATCAGCATGGGGATGGCCACCAGCTCGCCAATACGCGCCGGGGGGAAGCCGAGGTGGTCGAAGTACAGGGCCAGGAACGGGGCTGTCGAACCCAGCAGAGCGAAGTAGAAAAGGTAGAAGCTGGACAGTCGCCAGTAGGGGATTGGGTTCATCAGGGCTCAGCCAGAATGGGGTATTGCCTGTACCGGCCCTATCGCCGGCAAGCCGGCTCCTACACTGCACCTGTGGAGCCGGTTCAAGCCGGCGCCCATGCTGCCCGTGTGGGAGCCGGCTTGCCGGCGATGGGGCCGGTACAGACGAATCAGAGCTGGCCCAGAACCGGCGTTGCGACCTTCACCTCGGCATTCTGCGCCCGGTGACGCAACAGGTGATCCATCAGCACGATAGCCATCATCGCTTCGGCGATCGGCGTGGCGCGAATGCCAACGCACGGGTCGTGACGGCCCTTGGTGATGACGTCGACCGGGTTGCCGTCCACGTCGATGGAGCGGCCCGGCACGGTGATGCTGGAGGTCGGCTTGAGCGCCAGGTGGGCGACGATCGGCTGGCCAGAGCTGATACCGCCCAGGATCCCGCCCGCGTTATTGCTGAGGAAGCCTTCGGGGGTCAGCTCGTCGCGGTGCTCGGTGCCGCGCTGGGCGATGCTGGCGAAGCCGGCACCGATTTCAACACCCTTGACCGCGTTGATGCTCATCAGCGCATGGGCCAGCTCCGCGTCCAGGCGGTCGAAGATCGGCTCGCCCAACCCTGGCATCACGCCCTCGGCCACCACGGTGATCTTCGCCCCGACCGAGTCCTGGTCGCGGCGCAGCTGGTCCATGTAGGCCTCAAGCTCCGGCACCTTGGCCGGGTCGGGGCTGAAGAAGGCGTTGTCCTGCACCGAATCCCAGGTCTTGAAGGGGATTTCGATCGGCCCCAGCTGGCTCATGTAGCCGCGCACCTGGATGCCCTGGGTGGCCAGGTACTTCTTCGCGATGGCGCCGGCCGCCACGCGCATGGCGGTTTCGCGGGCCGAGCTGCGGCCACCGCCGCGGTAGTCGCGGATGCCGTACTTGTGGTGGTAGGTGTAGTCGGCGTGGGCCGGGCGGAACAGGTCCTTGATCGCCGAGTAGTCTTTGGACTTCTGGTCGGTGTTGCGGATCAGCAGGCCGATCGAGCAGCCGGTGGTACGGCCTTCGAACACACCGGAGAGGATTTCCACCTCGTCCGGTTCCTGGCGCTGGGTGGTGTGCCGGCTGGTGCCGGGCTTGCGCCGGTCGAGGTCGTGCTGCAGGTCGGCGAGGGAGATTTCCAGGCCCGGAGGGCAGCCATCGACAATGGCGACCAACGCCGGGCCATGGCTTTCGCCAGCGGTGGTGACAGTGAACAGCTTGCCGTAGGTATTGCCGGACATGGACGCTCCGCGAGTCTGCCTGAAGTGAACGAGGGGAGCAGTATACGGAAAATTTCACAAGGAATGCTTGCCCGCTCCGGGGGGCTGCAGAACCTTCCCATGAACATTGGGTCAAACGCTCATCTCCCCATGTAGTACCGCCTGATGCCGCGCTTCGTCGCTTTCTTCCTCCTGCTGTGCACCGGCCTTGCCCAGGCAGCTTCACCCACCGTCCTGCAACGCCCTATCGACCTGGACACCGGCCAGGGTGTGCTGCATGGCAGCCTGCTGTTGCCGCAACAGGCCACCCCGCCCCCTGTGGTGTTGATCATCGCCGGCTCCGGCCCTACCGACCGCGATGGCAACAACCCGGCCTCTGGGCGTATCGACAACCTCAAACGCCTGGCGCTGCTGCTGGCCAATGAGCGCATTGCCAGTGTGCGCTACGACAAGCGCGGCGTGGCCGCCAGCCTGCCGGCCACGCCCGATGAGCGCGACCTCAGTGTCGAGCGCTACGTCGCCGACGTGGTGGCCTGGAGCCGCAAGCTCAAGGCCGACCCGCGCTTCGGCCCGCTGATACTGGTCGGCCACAGCGAAGGTGCACTGATTGCCAGCCTGGCCGCCGAGCAGGCCGGCGCCAGCGCCGTCATCACCCTGGCCGGCAGCGGCCGGCCCATCGCCGATGTGCTGCGCGAACAACTGGCGCAACGCATGCCGCCCGCGCAACTGGCCCGCAGCAGCGCCCTGCTCGACCGCCTGCAGGCCGGGCAGACCAGCCTGGATGTCCCCGCCCCTCTGCGCCAGGTATTCCGCCCCAGCGTGCAGCCTTACCTGATCTCACTGTTCCGGCAGGACCCGGCCAAGGCCTTCGCCCGCCTGCCGATGCCTGCGCTGATCATCCAGGGCCGCAATGACGTGCAGGTGGATGTGGCCGATGCCCAGCGCCTGAAGGCGGCCAAACCCGATGCCCAACTGGTACTGATCGACGGCATGAACCACATGCTGCGCATCAGCCCCAAGGCCATGAGCGAGCAGCGCGACAGCTACCTGAACCCTGAATTGCCGCTGGCCCGTGAGCTGGGTGAGCGGGTGGTGACGTTCATTCATCAGTTGCCCTCAGCCTGAGGAGATCGCCGCACAATGGCCTCAGGTCCTGGGCGATACGGCCGATAAGCTCGGTATTGGCTTGTATGTGAGAACGCCCTGATGACCGACGCCCCCGCCGCCGTAGAGCCGGCCGAAGAGCCGCAAGCCCCGGACAGCCCAGCGCTGCCCTGGGCTGACCTGGCAGTAGAACACTTTCAGTTGCTGCGCCTGGCGCCACTGCCCACCGACCGCAACAGCGGCGCGCGGCCGCTGCGTTTCGTCGAGTTCGGCCATGCCGAGCGCCACGACAAGGCGCACAGCCTGCTGCGCATGGAAATCCGCCTGCCCGGGCAGAAGGTGCGCAAAGAGCAGAACCAGTTGGATGTGCGGGTTGACCACCTTGAGCGGCGGGTGAGCATCGGCAGCGACAGCGGCCTGCAGCTGGAGCCACTGAACCGCGGCCTGGGGCGTTTCATGCTGGCCCAGGCCGTGCAATGGCTGCAGCGCAAGTGGTCGCACTACCACATCGAAGGCATGGCGCTACCGAACAAGGATGCCCTGAACGAAGACACGCGCCTGCGCCGTGACCGCTTCCTGAGCGCGACCGGCATCGAGGTGGAGTACGCCGACGGGCAGCACCTCAAAGGCCGCACGGTCGAAGCCACGGTGGGCCAGCTCAAGGGCGGCTGGAACAGTGAGAAGGTGCAGCGGGTGGCCATGCTCGAGGCGGCCGGGATGCTGCAGCAGGCCGAGCAGAACCTTCTGGAGAAGGAGGCGCAACTGCGCGAGCGCGATGAGCGGGTGGCCAAGTACCAGCGCGAGGACAGCGGGCTGCGCTTTACCATTACCTGCCTGGTGGCGTTTGCGGTGTTCCAGGCTGGGTTGTTGATCTGGATTGCCACCCGCTAGAGCAAGTGGGCGCATGCCATGGGTGTTACAGCGGCTTTGAGACCGTGCAACGCAAGGCATGCCCCACCCCATCAAGCCCCAATCAAACGCGGGCCTTGAACAGCTCCTGATGTTGCCGGCACTGCTCCGCCGTCAGCATGAACACCCCATGCCCACCGCGCTCGAAGTCCAGCCAGGCGAAGTCGACCTCCGGGTACAGCGCCTCGACATGCACCTGGCTATTGCCCACCTCGACAATCAGCAGGCCCTTCTCGGTCAGATGCTCGGCCGCCTCGGCCAGCATGCGCCGCACCAGGTCCAGGCCATCGTTGCCGCAGGCCAGGCCCATCTCCGGCTCATGGTGATACTCGGCCGGCATGTCGCCGAAGTCCTCGGCATCGACATACGGCGGGTTGGACAGGATCAGGTCGAAGCGCTGCCCCGGCAGGCCCGCGAAGCCGTCACCCTGTACCGTGAATACCCGCTCGTCCAGGCCATGGCGTTCGATGTTCTGGTTGGCCACTTCAAGCGCTTCGAAGGACAGGTCGGCCAATACCACCTCGGCCTCGGGGAACACCTCGGCCGCTACGATACCGATGCAACCGGAGCCCGTGCACAGGTCGAGAATGCGCGCAGGCTCGTTGGCCAGCCATGGCTCGAAGCGTTTTTCGATCAGCTCGCCGATCGGCGAACGCGGTACCAGCACACGCTCGTCAACGATGAACGACATGCCGCAGAACCACGCCTCACCCAGCAGGTAGGCAGTGGGTACACGGTCTTCGATACGGCGCTTGAGCAGGTGCTGCAGGCGTACACGCTCGTCGTCCTCGAGCTGGCAATCCAGGTAGCTGTCGGCGATTTCCCATGGCAGGTGCACGGCGCCCAGCACCAGCAGGCGGGCTTCATCCCAGGCATTGTCGGCACCGTGGCCGAAAAATAGCTCGTGCTCGTGGAAGCGGCTGACCGCCCAGCGGATGTGGTCGCGCAAGGTGCGCAGACGAGATGTGATCACGGGGTACTCCTATTCAGATCTGGACAAAAGTCTAACAGCCCGCACCGCACAAATGTTCCTGCGGATCGCCCAGCGGGTAGCCACAGGCCAGTAACTGCGCCGGTTTCGATGTCAACCATTCCCATTGGCGCCAAGGCAAGGGAGAATAGGTATACAAAAGCCCTTCCAAGGAGCCCTTGATGTCCGTTCCAACCACGATGTTCCGCCTCACTGGCCGCGATTACCCGCCGGCCAAGCTGAGCCAAGCCAGCCTGATCGTCATCGATGCGCAAAAAGAGTACCTCAGTGGTCCGCTCGCGCTGTCGGGCATGGACGAGGCCGTGGCCAACATCGCCAGGTTGCTCGACGCCGCCCGCAAGGCCGGCCGTCCGATCATCCACGTCCGCCACCTCGGTACCGTCGGCGGTCGCTTCGACCCGCAAGGCCCTGCCGGTGAATTTATCCCGGGGCTGGAGCCACACGACGGTGAAATAATCATCGAAAAACGCATGCCCAACGCGTTCAAGAACACCAAGCTGCACGAAACCCTGCAGGAGCTGGGGCACCTGGACCTGATCGTCTGCGGTTTCATGAGCCATTCCAGCGTCAGCACCACCGTGCGCCGGGCCAAGGACTATGGTTATCGTTGCACCCTGGTGCAAGACGCTTCGGCGACCCGCGACCTGGCCTTGAAAGACCGCGTGATTCCCGCTGCGCAGATTCACGAGTGCGAAATGGCCGTGATGGCCGACAACTTCGCCTGCGTCGCCCCCACCGCCAGCCTGATCTGAGCCTGGCGAGCTGACCACCGCCCGGCAGCCGGGCGGAACCCGGGGGCCGGTTGCCGGTCGAATTTCTGATGCCCACAGAGGAAATCGGAATGAAGCTCAAAGGCAGTTTCGACGCCAAACGCCTGCGCCAGCGCGAGCCACGCAACTGGGGCGCCCGCCTGGCCGCAGGCCTGTCGGCGCTGCTGGCCACGTTCGGTGTGCTGCTGGCCATGGCCGGCGTCGCCGGGCTGCTCGGTAATTACCCGGCCTTTGCCGAGCTCAATGCCAACCGCCCGCTTTCGATTACCCTGAGCGTGGTCGGGCTGGTGCTCCTGTACCTGGGCGTGCGCTTCTGGCGGCGCAGCCGCATTCGCCTGCGCCGCGGTCGGGAGCTGAACATGGCGCCGCACCTGATGAAAAAGCACGACTGAAGGCTGTGCTGAAGCCCCCTGGCCCTGCCGGCGGCAGGGCCATTGCTGACGCCACAGGGTTGATCGCGTAAACTACGCCGCCCACGTGGAGGCACCATGCAAGACGACGATTTTTCCCTGTTCAGCGCCGAGGTGCGCGGCGTCAAGCCGATCAAGCACGACCGTGCCGAGGTCGGCAAACCCAAGGCTGACCGCAAGCAGCTGGCCGGCCTGCGCCAGGCGGCGACCGTGCGCACTGACCAGACGTTGGTGATCGACGGCCTGTCCGACCAGTTCGTCATCGACGTGGGTGCCGAAGACGAGTTGATGTGGCGCCGCGACGGCGTGCAGGAAACCCAGCTGCGCAAGCTCAAGCTCGGCCAGATCGCCTTCGAGGGCAGCCTCGACCTGCACGGCATGACTGTCGAGAAGGCCCGCGAAACCCTGTGGGCCTTCATTGCCGAGGCCACCAAGCTGGAAGTACGCTGCGTGCGCGTGACCCACGGCAAGGCCGCACGCCTGGATGGCAAGCGGCCAATGATCAAGAGCCACGTCAACACCTGGCTGCGCCAGCACCCGCAGGTGCTCGGTTTCGCCTCCTGCCAGGCCCGCCACGGCGGTACCGGTGCCGTGTACGTAATGCTCAAACGAACCATGATGGAAGGCCGCGACGAGTAACGCCGCGCTTGCAGCGCAGGCTTTGCCGCCGTAACCTTCGTTTTTGCGATTTTTTCCCACAGGTAGATACATGTCCCTGGAACAGAACTACACCGAGATCCTCAGCCAGATCGGCGAGGACGTCTCCCGTGAGGGCCTGCTCGACACGCCCAAGCGGGCTGCAAAGGCCATGAAATACCTTTGCCGCGGTTACGAGCAGACGCTGGAAGAAGTGACCAACGGCGCGCTGTTCACCTCCGACAACAGCGAAATGGTGCTGGTCCGGGACATCGAGCTGTATTCGATGTGCGAACACCACATGCTGCCGTTCATCGGCAAGGCGCACGTGGCCTACCTGCCCAAGGGCAAGGTACTGGGCCTGTCCAAGGTCGCGCGGATCGTCGACATGTTCGCCCGCCGCCTGCAGATCCAGGAAAACCTCAGCCGCCAGATCGCCGAGGCCGTGCAACAGGTGACCGGCGCTGCGGGTGTGGCGGTGGTTATCGAAGCCAAGCACATGTGCATGATGATGCGCGGTGTGGAGAAGCAGAACTCGACCATGCTCACCTCGGTGATGCTCGGTGAATTCCGCGACAACCCGGCCACGCGCATGGAGTTCCTCGGCCTGATCAAATGATCGGCGCGTGACCCGAGCCGGCCCTGTGGGTCGGCTTTTTATTTTCAGGAGTTGCAGATGATCGTCAAAGCCTTGCGGGTCGGCCTCGGCCAGCTCATCGTGATCGGCGACCTGATCAGCCGCCCGGCCAAGCGCAAGCGCGATGCCGCGGCCCAGGCGCATGTCGAGCAGCAGGCCAAGGGCCTTGCGCTGTACCAGTTCCATGCGTGCCCGTTCTGCGTGAAAACCCGCCGCACCCTGCACCGCCTTAACGTGCCAGTGGCATTGCGCGATGCCAAGAACGACCCAGAGCACCGCCAGGCGCTGCTCGAAGGTGGCGGCCGAGTGAAAGTGCCGTGCTTGCGCATCGAAGAGCAAGGCAACGTGACCTGGATGTATGAGTCCAAGGCAATCATTGCCTACCTGGACAAGCGCTTCGCGAGTATCTGAGGCGGTTTTTTGTAGGAGCGGCCTTGTGTCGCGAAAGGGCTGCGCAGCAGCCCCGGCAATTTGTGTTGCTCAGCTGAGTTTTGGGGCCGCTTCGCAGCCCTTTCGCGACACAAGGCCGCTCCTACCCGCAGCAAGGTGCAAATGCCCGCGCTGAACAAAGCCAGGTGGTGATGACACTGGAAGCGCTCAAGGTCGCTGTTCACGCCTGTAGGAGCGGCCTTGTGTCGCGAAGGGCCGCAAAGCGGCCCCAGGATATCAGCGGCGCCACAGATATCCTGGGGCTGCTACGCAGCCCTTTCGCGACACGAGGCCGCTCCTACCCGCAGCAAGGTGCAAGTGGCCGCGCTGAACAAAGCGGGGTGGTGATGGCACTGGAAGCGCTCAAGGTCGCTGTTCACGCCTGTAGGAGCGGCCTTGTGTCGCGAAGGGCCGCAAAGCGGCCCCAGGATATCAGCGGCGCCACCGATATCCTGGGGCTGCTACGCAGCCCTTTCGCGACACAAGGCCGCTCCTACGGAACCTGTGAGGCCTGCTCAGCCCAGCATCGGCACATGCCGAGGATGCGCGGCCACCCGCTCCAGCCAGGCTCGCACACCCGGGTACTCGGCCAGGTCGAACCCACCCTGATGCGCCACATGGGTGTAGGCATACAACGCCACATCGGCAATCGAATACTGCTCGCCCACCAGGTACGGCGTCATCTGCAACTGCCGCTCCATCACCCTCAATGCCTTGTAACCGCCCTTGTGCAGCTTGCGGTATTCGTCCACGCGCTCGTCAGGCAAACCCAGGTAAAACTGGATGAACCGCGCCACGGCGATGTACGGCTCATGGCTGTACTGCTCGAAGAACTGCCACTGCAGCACCTGGGTACGCAAACGCGGCTCGCTGGGCAGGTACTCGCTGCCATCGGCCAGGAAATTGAGAATGGCGTTGGACTCCCACAGGCAAGTGCCGTCCTCGAGCTTTAGCACCGGCACCTTGCCATTGGGGTTCATCGCCAGAAATTCCGGCGTTTCGGTCCCACCCTTGAGGATATCCACCGGATGCCATTCATAAGGGCGGTCCAGCAGGCTGAGCATCAGCTTGACCTTGTAACAGTTGCCCGACTGGTAGTCGCCATAGACTTTGTACATCGCCCCTCCCTCCCATCCAGTTGCGCATTCGTGCCCAATAGTTGGCGACTGTACGGCTAAAAGCAATGCCCGCTGTATGGCAAGGATCAACCCGACGCGCGTTAGTCTGAAAAAACTGCTTACACATGGACAAGGACTTACCCCATGACCGATGCCACCTCCGCACGCCTGCGGCCCCTGGCAGACAGCTCAACGTCGGCCGTCGTCGCCGGCTTCATCGCCATGCTCACCGGCTACACCAGCTCGCTGGTGCTGATGTTCCAGGCTGGCCAGGCTGCGGGCCTTTCCACGGCGCAGATCTCGTCGTGGATCTGGGCCCTGTCCATCGGCATGGCGGTCTGCAGCATCGGCCTGTCGCTGCGCTACCGCACGCCGATCACCGTGGCCTGGTCGACGCCCGGGGCTGCGCTGTTGATCACCAGCCTGGGCGGGGTCAGCTACGGCGAAGCGATCGGTGCCTATATCACCTGTGCCGTGCTGGTACTCATCTGCGGCCTGACCGGCAGCTTCGAACGCCTGGTCAAACGCATCCCGGCATCACTGGCCTCGGCATTGCTGGCTGGCATCCTGTTCAAGATCGGCAGCGAAATCTTCGTCGCAGCGCAGCACCGCACGCTGCTGGTGCTGGGCATGTTCTTCAGTTACCTGCTGGTCAAACGCCTGTCGCCCCGCTACTGCGTGCTGGCAGCTTTACTGGTGGGCACCGCGCTGTCCGGCGCACTGGGTTTGCTGGACTTCAGCAGCTTCAGGCTGGAAGTGGCCACACCGGTGTGGACCACGCCCAGCTTCTCGCTGGCCGCGACCATCAGCATCGGCATTCCACTGTTCGTGGTGGCCATGACCTCGCAAAACATGCCGGGCGTTGCCGTGTTGCGCGCCGACGGTTATCAGGTACCGGCTTCGCCATTGATCTCAACCACCGGCTTTGCCTCACTGCTGCTGGCCCCGTTCGGCTCGCACGGCGTCAACCTGGCGGCCATCAGCGCAGCGATCTGCACCGGGCCGCATGCCCATGAAGACCCAAGCAAGCGCTATACAGCGGCAGTGTGGTGCGGGATTTTCTACGGCATTGCCGGGGTGTTCGGCGCCACGCTGGCGGCGTTGTTCGCTGCGTTGCCCAAGGAGCTGGTGCTGTCTATTGCGGCATTGGCGCTGTTCGGCTCGATCATGAATGGCCTGACGGTGGCCATGAGCGTGGCGCGCGAGCGGGAGGCAGCGCTGATTACCTTCATGGTGACGGCGTCGGGCTTGACCCTGTTTTCGATCGGGTCTGCATTCTGGGGGATTGTGGCGGGGGTGGTGACCCTGCTGATTCTCAACCCGCGCAGGGCCTGACCGAAGGGGTGCCGTACCGGCCCCATCGCCGGCAAGCCGGCTCCTACAGGCACCCCACTGACTTCAAGGCTTGTGGGGTACCAGTGGGAGCCGGCTTGCCGGCGATAGGGCCGGTACAGACGTTCACAAACGGAAATGCCCCACCATCCCCTTAAGGTCACTGCCCAACTGCGCCAGCTCTATACTCGACTGCGCATTACCCTGCATTGCCAATGCCGCCTGATCGGCACTCCCACGAATCTGCGTGACACTGCGGCTGATCTCTTCAGCCACCGAACTCTGCTGCTCTGCCGCCGCAGCAATCTGCTGGTTCATCTGCTGAATCAACGACACCGCTGCCGCAATACTGCCCAGGGCACTTTCGGTTTGCAGCGCATCGGCCACCGCCAGGCGCACCAGGTCGGTACTGCCACGGATCTGCGCCACCGACTGCTGGGCATTGCCGCGCAGGCTGGCAACCAACCGCTCGATCTCCTCGGTAGACTGGCGGGTACGCCGGGCCAGCGCCCGCACCTCATCGGCCACCACGGCAAAACCACGCCCCTGCTCACCCGCACGCGCCGCTTCGATGGCGGCATTGAGCGCCAGCAGGTTGGTCTGCTCGGCAACGCTCTTGATCACTTCCAGCACATCGCCAATGGTGTGGATCTCGGCGCTCAGGCTGTCGATACCGGCGCTGGCCGCATCCGCCGCCGCCGCCAGTTGCTCGATACGCTGCATGCTCTGGCGCACCACCACCTGGCCCGAATCGACCTTCTCGTCAGCGGCCTGGGCCGCCAGTGCCGCCTCTTCGGCATTGCGCGCCACATCGTGCACGGTGGCGGTCATCTGCTGCATGGCGGTCGCCACCTGCTCGGTCTCTTCCTTCTGGCTGCCCACTTCGCGGTTGGTCTGCTCGGTTACCGCTGACAGCGCCTGGGCACTGCCAGCCAGCTGCTCGATACCCTGCTGCAGGCCGCTGACGATGCCCGACAGCCCGGCAGCCATCTGCTGCATGGCCTGCATCAACTGGCCCACCTCATCGTTGCGCGCAGCTTCCGCGTCCAGGCTCAACTCCCCGGCAGCGATGCGCTGGACACGGCCAATCACCCGTTTGAGCGGGCCGACCACCGCCCGCGTGATCAACCACCCCGCCAGTACCCCCACCAGCAGCGCCAGGCCGGTTGCCAGGGCGATGGCCACGGCATTGCGCGTCAGCTCAGCCTGCATCGCCTGCTCGTCCGCCGCATAGGCCTGATCGACCCGCTGCGTAGCCTGCTCGGCACGCGCCTGCAGTTGCGCCTTGATACCGTGCTCTTTGCCGAGCAGGTCGGTGTATTCGTTGAGTTTGTCGGAGAAGCTGGCGATATGCCCCTGCACCTCGCCCAGCACGCTCTGGTAGCCCGCATCGCCGACCCCCGCCTTGAGCTGCTCGACCAGCCCCGCCGCCTCAACTGTCTGGGCGATGCGGCCTGCGGCTGCGCCCTCCTCGCCTTTGCGGCTCTGGTCCAGCCGCACGCGCGCCTCGTCCATGGCCTGCAGCATCAAGCGGGATACCTGGGCCACCTGCGCCGCCTGCTCCAAAAACTCCCCGCCTTGCTGGCCTTGTGACTGCTTGAGCGTGTAGGTGCCGTCATCGGCCAGGCCGGCCTGCAGTACATCGAGGTTGTTGGCCACGCTGGAGACCGACCAACTGGCCATGTCCAGCGCCAGCTCCTTGGCCTGCACCGCTTCGACAAAGGCTTCGAAGGCCTGGCCATACGCCGCCAGGTCCGCTTCGGCCGCCGCCAGTGCCGGCAGGCTACGGGCGCGCTCGCTGAGGTTGTGCAGGCCGCTGCGCAAGGCCTCGGCCTCCTTGATATCGGAGCGCAGGGCAAAGGCCTGTTCGTGCTGGCGCAGCTTGAGCAGGTCGGTATTGAACTGGCCCAGCTGGCGCAGGCCACCGAAATGCTGGCCGACGCTGTACAGCGCGGCAATGCCGATGGCTGCCACCGCCAGGGTCAGCAGCAATACCAGGGCAAAGCCCAGGCCCAGCTTGCGGGCCATGCCCAGGTTGGCCAGAAAACCCTGCCTGCTCGCCTCCATACGCCGCCCCCTTGCTCTCAGAGTTTGCAAAGGCCAAGCGTGGCAACGATTGCGTTGAACTCACAAGGGCTTGAGGGCGCAATAGTGTCAAATAGCTATGAGCGTGTCGTAATCAGCTTGCTGAAGGTCGCCCTGCATGTGAAAGAAAGGCCAGAGCACGGGAACCCTGCCCATGAGCGACATCGATGCGCAAGCCGTTCGGGCCCGGACGAGCATGTCGGTAGACGGCACGCCCTTCCCCACGAACAGTACGCCGCCAAGTTTCCCAGAGAAATACACAAAAGAACTGCAGAAACGTCATTTGTCCTGCTCTTCTATAATCTGGCGCAAGGTGTTTCCATTTACTAGAGCCTCCACCCCAAGCGCAGGACCACTCATTTTTTATTGAAAGAGAGCACCCTGATTTCATCACGGCGACCCTCTTGGCATTTGTTACCGATGGACTCCTGTGAACTACAGCCTACCGAGCTCAACCCCTGATGCTGGCCGGTAATGTTCATGTAGTCGTTGAACGCCATATGCGGAACTCGTTGTAAACGAGGCACACAGGCTAGGTGAAGGAGCAGGTACGTCTGTCGGCTCGAACTGAAAAAGTCGTGCGCCGATAAACACAATGTTCATCGGCGCAGGGAATACAGGTAAGTGGGGTTCAGAGTGCCGGTATTCCTGAAGGGGGTGCTAATTGACCGGCTGGGCTCAGCATGGAGCCACATCCTGCAACAGCCGCTCCATCAGCCCGGTGGGGGTATGCTTGCGCAGGGTATCCGGCGCCACTGCCGGCGCCTTGCTGGCCAGGAACTCCCGTAGATCGCGTTGCTCATCACCCAACACATAGAAACGGTCCGGGTGATAGAACGCCGTGTCCCTGACCCGTTGGTTATCGGTAATCAGCTTTTTGTCGAAGAACGCGGCCTCCAATGGCCGCAAGGTCAGGCCGGTCTGGCCCGGCTGGTTGATCTCCACCAGCACATCGCTCGCATTGGCTTTGGCTAGGTTGGCTTCGTAGGATAAGCCCGTATCGACGAAATATCTGCCCGATTCCTGGGAGGTATCATCCTTCACGATCAGGAAATCAATATCACAGCCCAACGCCGCCAGCTCTTGCCCCAGAGCCTCCCGGCGCTGCGCCCGCCCCTTGTCATAGCCAAGGAAGAAACACAGCGGTTTTTGCGCGCCGTCGCCCCGTGCAGTGCCGGGTTGCCTGGCATCGTCAAGGTCGAATGGGAAAAACTGCTCCAGCGGCGTCATACCCAGATGCTCGCACTGAACCGGGTCGTAGCTGTAGATATGATCGAACAGCGGCCGCATCCGCTCAACGAAGC
The DNA here is from genome assembly GCF_003936645.1 of Pseudomonas sp. p106. Lineage (NCBI taxonomy): Bacteria > Pseudomonadati > Pseudomonadota > Gammaproteobacteria > Pseudomonadales > Pseudomonadaceae > Pseudomonas > Pseudomonas sp. p106. The sequence goes on along the minus strand of NZ_RHQR01000012.1, from coordinate 111,267 downwards.
GTGCATCGACCAGGTCGCGGACCAGTAGCACCCGCTTACCGGGAAAACCGTTTACCAGATGCAGATGCCGCCCACGCTTAAGTTGGGCTTCATTGCACACCAGCATGTCACCGGCAGCAGCCCCATTGACCGCACTGACACGCCGGCCCAGCCATTTGAGCAACAACGCTCCACCACCAAGCGCTCGCGCCAAGCGCACGACTCTTCGTGCATAGGACGGCAGTTCGAACATCCGCACAGTATGCAACTGCGCCAGGCTTTCGATCATGATTTGCTCGTAGCGGGCTTTCCAGCCCAAGAAGTAAACTGTCACGCGGGTAGGCTACTCTACTGGTCAATGGGTTAATACAGGGGCGGGAGTATACACAAGCTAGTAGCATATCGCCTTTACGCAACTTAACACCGATACCAAGCGGCCTTAACTCGCATCAGGTTTCAAATTGCGGTAGCCCCACCATCCACCGTCAGGCTATGCCCGGTAGTGAAAGCTGCCCCATCACTGCACAGGTACACCACCGCACTGGCGACTTCCTCGACCTTGCCGATGCGACCGACCGGGTGCATTGCGGCGGCGAACTCGGCCTTGCGCGGGTCGGCCTCGTAGGCGCGGCGGAACATGTCGGTATCGATCACCGCCGGGCACACCGCATTCACCCGGATGCGCTTCTTGGCATATTCGATGGCCGCCGATTTGGTCAGGCCAATCACCGCGTGCTTGGACGCGCTGTAGATGCTCATCTTAGGCGCCGCGCCCAAGCCTGCCACCGAGGCAGTATTGACGATAGCCCCGCCGCCCTGGGCCAGCAACAGCGGCAGCTGGTACTTCATGCACAGCCACACCCCTTTGACGTTGACGCCCATGATGGCGTCGAACTCTGCCTCGCTGCCCTCGGCCAGGCGGCCCTGCTCGATTTCGATACCGGCATTGTTGTAGGCATAGTCCAGGCGACCGTAGGCCTGAATGACCTGCTCATGCAGCCGGCGCACATCAGCGTCACGGGTCACGTCACAGGCCACGAACAGCGCCTGGCCACCGGCCTCGTTGATCAACGCCACGGTGCCCTCACCACCGACCGGATCGAGGTCGGCCACCACCACCTTGAGCCCCTCACGGGCAAACGCCAGAGCCGTCGCCCGGCCGATACCCGCCGCACCGCCAGTGACCAGTGCTACCTGGCCGGAAAAGGTCATGCTCATCGAATGCTCCAATCATGGTTGCAGCAAAGCGCAATTTTTTAATGTGGGAGCGGCGCTTGCCGGCGATCGAGCGCGCAGCGCTCGCCCCGGCCTGCAGGCCTTTCTCAATGCCCGAAACAAAGGGCCATTCCACAGCCCATCGCCGGCAAGCGCGGCTCCCACAAATGGTTGCAGCAGCCTTTGGCTTCTGCGCTCAGAGTCTAGTCAGCCTGCCAACCCACTGGGCAGCATCATCAAGCCAGCGGTTGGGCTATCATGCCTACCAGTGATTTTGCAGACCTGTTGTCATCACCACGTTAAATTGACCCTTCTGCTCCTGCCCACAAGGACCCCGCCATGACCCAGACCAACCGCCGCTTCCTGCTGGCCAAACGCCCGACCGGCGCCGTACGCCGCGACGACTTCACCTTCGAGACGGTGCCCGCCGATGCCCCCGCCGCAGGCCAGATCCAGGTACGCAACCTGTACCTGTCGCTGGACCCGGCCATGCGCGGCTGGATGAATGAAGGCAAGTCGTACATCCCGCCCGTGGCACTCGGCCAGGTAATGCGCGCCCTGGGTGTAGGCGAAGTGGTGGCCTCCAACCACCCCGACTTCAAACCCGGCGACCATGTCAGCGGCGCGCTCGGCGTGCAGGACTATTTCACCGGCGAGCCCCAGGGCCTGCACAAGATCGACCCCAACCTTGCCCCCCTGCCCCGCTACCTCTCAGCCCTGGGCATGACCGGCATGACCGCCTACTTCGCCCTGCTCGATGTCGGCCAGCCAAAAGAGGGTGACACCGTGGTCATCTCCGGTGCTGCCGGCGCCGTGGGCAGCATCGTCGGCCAGATTGCCAAGATCAAGGGCTGCCGCGTCGTCGGCATTGCCGGCGGCGCGCAGAAATGCCAGTACCTCAAGGATGAACTGGGGTTCGACGGCGTCATCGACTACAAAGCCGAAGACGTGCTGGCCGGCCTGAAGCGCGAATGCCCCAAGGGCGTTGACGTGTACTTCGACAACGTCGGTGGCGAGATCCTCGACGCCGTGCTCACCCGCATCAACTTCAAGGCCCGCATCGTCATCTGCGGGGCGATCAGCCAGTACAACAACAAGGAAGCAGTCAAAGGCCCGGCCAACTACCTGGCGCTGCTGGTGAACCGTGCGCGCATGGAAGGGTTCGTGGTGATGGACCACGCCAGGGAGTACGGCAAGGCCGCGAAGGAAATCGCCGGCTGGCTGGCCAGTGGCAAGGTCAAGAGCAAGGAGGATGTGGTGGAGGGGCTGGAGACGTTCCCAGAAACCCTGCTCAAGCTGTTCAGCGGGGAAAACTTTGGCAAGCTGGTGTTGAAGGTTTGAAATACAGGGGCCGCTCACGCGGCCCCTTAGCACATTTCAACGTTAAGTATCGTTAAGAACCTGTACGAAAAATGTGAAAAAACTGTAGTATTGGATCCATTATCCATGGCTATTTGATACTACAAGGAATGAAGGTGTGGTTGGCGATTCACAGATCTGGCAAAACGAATACCCCCACACTCTGCGCCATCGCGACACCACCTTGCACCTTCAAGCCCCTATTGCCCCGCATACCCGGCAAGCCTTCGAACGACTGATCGAGCAGAGCGCCAGTGCCAAACGGGTCAGCGCCCCTCTTGAATGCTCCCGAAGCCTGCTGTTCACCAAACGTGAAAAGCTCGATTCGCTGAAAAAGAAGCTGCGCATGCAGCGTGGCCGGCCCAAGCGCAACGGCATGTACGACTGGTCCCTCGAAGAACTGATCAACACCCGCGAAGCAGCCCGGCGGGGTGCGCGGGTGCCCAGGCTGGTCGGCTACGGCTACAGCCGCTCCCGGTTCGGCCTGATGCAGGACTTTTTCCTCATCACAGAATTACTGAGCGGGCACGAGGACGGGCTGGCAAAAGTGCGCAAAAAGCCAGAGGCCGTGCACGGGGTGATCGCGGCAGCGTTCGAACTGCTGCATGCCCTGCACTGCCAAGGCGTCACGCACATGGACCTGTGGGCGGCCAACGTCATGCTCCCGGAAGAAGGACAAGCGCAGGCCATCGACCTGGAGAACAGCTTCTCCGGGCCCACGGCCTACATGAGCGAAACCTTGGGTTTTCAGTTCGGCTTTTTCTACTACCGAGAAATTTACCGCTATATAACCGAAGCGGACTATGATGCTGCGGTAGAATACGCACTGGCCGAGTACTTCCCTGATGTGCAACGCGCAGCCTTCAACCGGGTGTACGCGCTTGCCAAACATGAGGAAATCGGGCGCCTAGAGCGCCGCGAAATCTTCACCAGCGGTGTACTCGAAAGTCGTTGGTAGAGCGCCATGGCTACCCCAGACTTCATAGAGTAGAAAATGATCAAGATCACCCAGAACATCGAATGTTCCAATGCCGCCCCGTTCGTGCTGTTCGGCGGCATCAACGTCCTTGAGTCCGAGGACCTGGCCCTTACCGCCTGCGCCGAATACGTGCGGGTAACCGAGAAGCTGGGCATTCCTTACGTGTTCAAGGCCAGTTTCGACAAGGCCAACCGTTCCTCGATCCACTCCTACCGTGGCCCGGGCATGGAAGAAGGCCTGCGCATCTTCGAGAAGGTCAAGGCCGAGTTCGGCGTACCGATCATCACCGACGTGCACGAGATCTACCAGTGCGCGCCAGTGGCCGAAGTGGTCGACGTGCTGCAGCTGCCTGCCTTCCTGGCCCGCCAGACCGACCTGGTGGTGGCGCTGGCCAAGACTGGCAAACCGGTGAACATCAAGAAGCCTCAGTTCCTGAGCCCTTCGCAGATGCAGAACATCGTGCAGAAGTTCAAGGAAGCAGGTAACGACCAGCTGATCCTGTGCGACCGCGGCACCTGCATGGGCTACGACAACCTGGTTGTGGACATGCTGGGCTTTGGCGTGATGAAGCGCACCTGCGATGACCTGCCGATCATTTTCGACGTAACCCACGCCCTGCAGAACCGCGACCCTTCGGGTGCTGCTTCTGGTGGCCGCCGTGAGCAGGTGGTTGACCTGGCCCGTGCCGGCATGGGCGTTGGCCTGGCTGGCCTGTTCCTGGAAGCCCACCCGAACCCGGACCAGGCCAAGTGCGACGGCCCAAGCGCCCTGCCGCTGGACAAGCTGGAGCCGTTCCTGGCGCAGATCAAGGCGCTGGATGACCTGGTGAAATCGTTCCCGCCGCTGGTTATTGGTTGAGTCGCTGAGTGATCTGAAAGGGCCGGTACGCGCGCGTACCGGCCCTTTTTGTTGGTTTTTTGCGGCTTGCCTTGGGTGTTGCCGCGTGACGGAAACCGAGTGCCCGAAGATTCTGTGACAGGCAGCCTCAGCCTTTCATCCCCAACTCAGCATCATCCATCAGCGCCTTGGCCATCGCGCTCAGGTAATGCGAAGCCCAGATCATCATCGGCTTCTCATCCATCAGCCCAACGATGGTCAGCTCGCGCACGTACCCCATCAACTCCGAAGCCTGCTCGCGGGCGTCCTGGCAAGGTATACCCGGCTCGATGCGGAACAAGGGATGGCTCTGGTGCTCACCCTGAAAAAACGTGGTCACGCCTGCTGTGACATGGGTAACGTCTGTAGTCATTGCCGTATTCCCCTCAATGCAGGCCGTTAGTACGTTCCAAGGCCAGCGACAGCGCATCCGACTGACCCCAGGCAATCTGCATGGCCCGCAGCCCGTTTACCATCAACTCACGGGTGGCCTCATCCTCGATTGCGTAGAGGGCCATGTGGCAGTGGTTGTAGGCCAGCATCAGGTAATGGGTGACGTTCATGACCACGTGATCGATCGGCACGATGCGCTCGCTGATGGCGCTGGAGAGGGTCTTGTCGGAGGGAAGGTCGAAATTATGGGGTGGATCCGGAACGATCTTTTTCATAAGCAACTCCTGGGTGGGTACGTAGGAATTGCCACCAACGTTTTCCATGCGTTGAGGCGGCAACTGTACGCGGGGTGGAAAACCGGACACCCAGGACCCGGCAGGCCAAGAGGCCTCCCGCGCACAGCTGCCATTACGACAGCGTTCTAGGTGATAACCGGGTTTCCACACCCGCATCGCTGAATATCAGCGACCCAAGAAGCCTAAAGGGCAGTGTTTCCAGGAACAATCAGACGCGTGTCGACAGAACATGTAGGGTATTTCCTCAGGCAAGGCATCACCAGTCCTGAGTCGTAGGAAATATCTGAACAAATCGCAGGATCCTCCCTACGTATAAGCCTGCAACACGCTATCGTATCCCTCAAGTGCCCCTTCCATTAGAATGGCCAATACCTGCATAAGATGCTGAATTGCCATCACTTTAGAAAAACCAGCAGGTAGCCTGCATAGAGGCGTCAAAAGAACGGATCAAAGCTAGGGGTTTCACATGTGTTCTGAGAATCACGGCGTTGCTGACACACCGTTGGTGACAGTGATCATCGCGTCCTACAACCACGCGCGCTACATCGAAGCAAGCATCAACAGCGTCATCAACCAGACCTACAAGAACATCGAGCTTCTGGTGGTGGACGACGGCTCCAAGGACGAAAGCCCAGCAGTGCTCAAGCGGCTTCAGGAACAGCATGGCTTCGATCTGCGCTTCCAGGCCAACCAGGGCCTGGCACGCACCCTCAACGACGCGATAGCACGCGCCAGGGGCGACCTGATCGTGCCCTTCGGCTCTGACGACATCATGATGCCCCACCGTATTGCCACCCAGGTGGAGTACATGAACGGCAAGCCCGAGGTAGGCATCTGCTCGGCCAACATCGAAACCATCGACCAGGATGGCAACGTGATGGGCGCACGCGAGCAACGCAACCGCAACCTGCCCTTCCGCCGCCTGGACTTCGACGACCTGTTCCTCGACCGCAAGCCAGGGCCAATGGCAGCCACACTGATGCTGCGCCGTGAGGCACTGGAAAAAGTGGGGGGGTTCAATGCCGATATCCGCCTGGAAGACGTGTATATCGAACTGTCGATCGCACGGGCCGGTTATTTCATCGACGTACTGGGCGAGGTACTGGCGCAGTACCGTGACCACCCGACCAACACCTTCAAGAACGGCCGCTTCATGGTGGACAACGTGCTGCGCACCTTTGCGGTGTTCAGCGACCACCCGCAATATGAGCAGGTGTGCATGAGGTTCCGTAACTCTATGGTGCTGAAGTACGCCAACCGCGACAAGGCATTGAGCCGGGAAATACTTTCGCAAATCCCGCTCAAGTACTGGAACCGCAAGACCTTGCGCGGTATATGGCGGATGGTCTGCTCTTAAGCAGACCGGCTGCGCTTCCAGTGGATCAGTGATTGGCCGTACACCAGGGCCATCGGGATCCATATCAGGAACCAATGCTCCTTCGGGCGCGACATGAAGGCACTGCCTTCGGTCAGGCCCGAAGCGAAGCCGAAGATCAGCCAGGTTGCCGCTATCATCACGCCTGGGTGTTTGCGGTACACCCAGCAGAAGTACATGGCCAAGCCGTAAAGCGCCATCCACAGCACCAAGCCAACGACCCCACCCGCATAAAGCACTCCAAGCTCAATGTTATGAGGGTCGGCAAGCGTCTTGCCCAAGCCTGGGATGATGATTGTCATCGGCGAATCGAAGCCGCGGCCCAGCCATGGGTGTTCGCTGATCTGGCGCAGGGAGTCCAGCCAGATGGCCGGGCGGTGCGAGACGCCACGCTGGGTAATGGCTTCAGGGTAGAGCAACACCACACTGACGGCTGCAATACCGATCACAGTCAATGCCAGCCCGGTGCGTCGGCGATCACCGACGATCAGCAACCAACCCAAAGCAGCTGACAGGCCGATCAACGGCGTGCGGGAACCCGTCGCCAGGATTGCCACGCCCAGAACAGCAAGGCAAACCAAAGGCAATGGGCTGAGCGCACTACGAGCCTGGAACCAGGATGCGAGCCAGAATGCAGCGAAGGCGCCAAATACATGCGCAGTCAGCAACGGGTTATACAACGCACCGTAACCATGCAGGCGCCTGCCTGCCAATACGGGGGTTTGGTAGAGATAAACTACCAATGACACACCCGCCGCCACCGCAACCACTATAGCGGCCAGGCGCGTCCATTGATCCAGTTGCCCGGGTGTGCGCAGGCTGATGATACCTGCGGCCAATAGCAACATCGCAATATACAGCGGGCGCTTCAGCAAGCTGCTGGTGGAGTTTTCAGTGTCGGACCACGCGATACTCAGAAGGGTGTAGCCACTGAAAACCAGGAACGCCAAGAACAGCGGATTGCAAACCAGAGGTTTCAGCAGATGCCGGTGCTTGATCAGCATCACAAGCGTGGGCGCCGCAAGAAAAATATAAAAGAGCTTGTGATAAGCAGAGCGGTCCCAGGCCCAGAACATTCCCGTAAGAATGATGAACCAGCCTACGGGCAGCAGGTAAGTACCAATCAGGCTTCCAAAGCGCTGAACCGGGCTCTGATCCGAAACATCAACTGACATCTAACATACTCATGCGGAGGGCTCATTCCCTATGTCCTACGCGATTTCAGTTGCGTCATGACTGCAACCGTGAAAAATCGCCGTTATTTGAGCGAGAGCAGCATTGCTGCCCTCGTTCATATCTCAGCCGCGAATTTCGGCGACGACCGCCGCCAATGCTGCTGCCGGGTCTGCCGCCTGGCTGATAGGGCGCCCGATCACGAGGTAGTCCGAACCTGCATCCAGTGCCTGGCGCGGGGTAAGAATGCGACGCTGGTCATCCTGAGCACTGCCTGCTGGGCGAATGCCTGGTGTCACCAGTTGCAGCGATGGGTGCGCGGTTTTCAACGCCGGCGCTTCCAAGGCCGAGCACACCAAACCGTCCATGCCAGCCTTCTCGGCCAGCGCAGCCAGGCGCAGCACCTGCTCTTGCGGGTCTACATCCAGGCCGATACCGGCCAAGTCTTCACGCTCCATGCTGGTCAGCACGGTCACGCCAATCAGCAATGGCTGGGGGCCGCTGCGCTTGGCCAGCACTTCGCGGCAGGCCGACATCATGCGCAGGCCACCGGAGCAGTGCACGTTTACCATCCAAACGCCCATTTCGGCCGCAGCCTTCACGGCCATGGCGGTGGTGTTGGGGATGTCATGGAATTTAAGGTCGAGGAACACCTCGAAACCTTTCGCGCAGAGGGTTTCGACAATGCCCGAAGCGCTGCTGGTGAACAGCTCCTTGCCAACCTTCACCCGGCACAGTGCGGGGTCGAGCTGGTCAGCCAGCTTCAGGGCGGCGTCACGGGTGGGGAAATCCAGGGCGACGATCAGGGGCGTCTGGCAGGCGGACATGGTCGGGGTCTCTTGGTAATTCGTAAACGGCGCGCATTGTAAACGAAGTCGCCACGCCTTGGGGGCCAGAGGCCATTAGAATTGGCCCAGCGGGGCACCCCTCCTATAATTGAACCAACGGGCAACGCGGTCGCTCAAAACGGGTACAAGCGAAGCCTCACAGCTCATAGGAGAACGACAATGCCCTGGTATGCCTGGCTGATACTCATCCTAGCCCTTGGCTCGATCGTGGGCGGGTTGATGATGTTGCGCGATACGGCGAAGAAACTGCCCTTGACCGATGAGCAACTGAAGAAGGTACATGAGCGCAATGCCGAGGCGGATGCCAAGGATGCGCAAGACAGGTAGGCTGCAGGCGATGACGCCGGGGCAGGCAACAAGCCGCCCCGGCCTACTCCCCTACTCGACCGCCAACTTGTCCCGATTGCGCTCCATCAACGCATTGCCAATCCCTTTAATCTCCAGCAGTTCATCCACTGAAGCGAACGCACCGTGGGCCTCCCGGTAAGCCACAATGGCCTCGGCCTTGGCCTTGCCTATCCCATTCAGCTCCTTCTGCAAGGTCAGCGCATCGGCGGTATTGAGGTTGAGCTTGGCTGAGGTGGCCGGTAACTGGCTAACCATCGGTACCGGTTCCTTCGGTACCGTGGCCGTAGCAGGCGCAGCGCTGATCGAAAACGACAGGCCGGCAAACAGTGGCAGCAGCAGATAATTGAGAACGGTATTGCGCATGAAGGTCACTCCTGTGAGTTGAGTTTGAATGCAGCAAGCTCCTTGGCTGCCCCCTCAAACTAGCGGCTCGCAGGCCATTCGCCCAGCGGTTGCCGCCAGGGAATGGTTACCAGATTAGACGTCACAGCATGTTGCACACCTGCCGGGTAAAAGCTCCCACAGCAGGCGTGCACAGAACTTTCACTGTCAGAAGATCGTGTCGCGCAGCACCCGTTGCAGGTACTGCCCGTAGCCGTTCTTGGTAAGCGGCGCGGCCAGCCTGGCCAGCTGCTCTGCATCAATCCAGCGCTGGCGGTAAGCCACTTCTTCTGGGCAGGCGACCTTCAAGCCCTGGCGGCGCTCGATGGTGGCAATGTAACCGCTGGCTTCAAGCAGGGAATCATGGGTGCCGGTATCGAGCCATGCATACCCACGCCCCATCACTTCCACCGACAACTGCTCACGCTCAAGGTACAAGCGGTTGAGGTCGGTAATCTCCAGCTCGCCTCGCGGTGAGGGCTTGAGCCCTTTGGCCATCTCGATCACATCCTGATCGTAGAAGTACAGGCCCGTTACGGCGTAATTGGACTTCGGCTGGGTCGGCTTCTCTTCCAGGCTCAGGGCCTTGCCCTGGCTGTCGAACTCCACCACGCCATACCGTTCAGGGTCGGTCACGTGGTAAGCGAATACGCTGGCGCCTTCGCGGCGGCCCATGGCTTCGAGCAACAAGGCCTGGAAGTCGTGGCCGTAGAAAATGTTATCTCCCAGTACCAGCGCCGAAAGGTCGTTGCCAATGAAGCCTTCGCCAATGATGAAGGCCTGTGCCAGGCCGTCCGGCGAAGGCTGCACCGCATAGGTAATGTTGATGCCCCACTGGTGACCATCCCCCAGCAACTGCTCGAAACGCGGCGTGTCTTGCGGGGTAGAGATGATCAGGATGTCGCGAATGCCCGCCAGCATCAGCGTGGTCAGCGGGTAATAGATCATCGGTTTGTCGTAAACCGGCAGCAACTGCTTGGAAATCGCCAGCGTTGCAGGGTGCAGGCGCGTGCCCGAGCCCCCAGCCAGAATGATGCCTTTGCGGTTGATAGTGCTCATAGGTTGTAAATCTCTGTCAGGCGTCCATGGCTAGTTGCCAGCCATCTTTTTGCCATTATAGGGTAGCCACCCAGTTTTCAGCGCCTTTACACCGAACGCCCGGTGTAATTCTTCTCGACCCATTCGCGATAGCTGCCCGATTGCACACCTTCGACCCAGGCCTGGTTATCCAGGTACCACTGCACGGTTTTACGAATGCCCGTTTCGAAGGTTTCGGCCGGCTTCCAGCCCAGCTCACGCTCCAGCTTGCGGGCATCGATAGCGTAGCGGCGGTCGTGGCCAGGGCGGTCGGTGACAAAGCTGATCTGGCTGGCATACGGCTGCCCATCGGTACGCGGGCGCAGCTCATCGAGTAGCGCACAAACGCGATGGACGATGTCCAGGTTGGGCATCTCGTTCCAGCCACCGACGTTGTACACCTCACCCACCTGCCCTGCTGCCAGCACACGGCGGATGGCGCTGCAGTGGTCCTTGACGTAAAGCCAGTCGCGAATCTGCTGCCCATCGCCGTATACAGGCAGCGCCTTCCCGGCCAGGGCGTTGACGATGATCAGCGGGATCAGCTTCTCGGGGAAATGCAGCGGGCCGTAATTGTTCGAGCAGTTGGTGGTCAGCACCGGCAGCCCGTAGGTGTGGTGATAGGAACGCACCAGGTGGTCGCTAGCGGCCTTGCTTGCGGAGTACGGGCTGTTTGGCTGGTACTGATGGGTTTCGGTAAAGGCAGGCTCACCGGCTTTCAGCGAGCCATAGACCTCATCGGTTGAAACATGAAGGAAGCGGAAGGCCGCGCGTGCATCCTCGTCCATACCCTGCCAGTAAGCACGCACCGCCTCCAGCAGCTGGAACGTACCTACAACGTTGGTTTCAACGAACGCCTGGGGGCCATGAATGGAGCGGTCGACGTGCGACTCGGCGGCGAAGTTGAGCACTGCACGCGGGCGGTGCTCTGCCAGCAGGCGCTGCACAAGCGGGCCGTCACCGATATCACCGTGCACAAAAACATGCTGCGGGTTGCCCTCCAGGCTGGCCAGGCTCTGCAGGTTGCCGGCGTAGGTCAGCTTGTCCAGGTTGACGATGGTTTCGCCGCACTGGCTTACCCAATCCAGCACGAAATTCGCACCAATGAAGCCGGCGCCGCCGGTTACCAGGATTGTCATAGGGTTGAACGCTTCTCGTGGCTGATGGTTGACGATTGATGGCGCAATTCTAGACGGGAATGATGCAGGAGTGTGCCGGTAAGACGCCGTTCACGCTTTTGGCAGTTGTTCTGTCATCGCCGGCGGGGCAAAATACGAATTCCTCTCAGGAAAAGCCACCTTGGCTCACAGGGATCGTTCATGCCTAATATTTCTCATTCGGTCGTTCTTGCGGCCGCGTTTGCTGCCGCGCCTGTCTGGGCGCAATCCACGCAGGTTGCTGACCGAGTGATCGCGCCGAGCGCGTTCCTGGGTGTTGACCTGCAGGGCAATTTCATGGCCGAGGTGCCAGAATGTTCAGCGGAAGATGAACGCCCCGACGAGCCTTGCCGTGTCGCTACCACCAAAGCGGGTGAGTTTGAGGTGCGAGGGCTGCCATATTTGCCAATTTCACCGGGCTATAAATTGTTCGCTACGGTGAATGATGGCACTGTCATTCAACTAGTGTTGACCGGTAATGCTAGTAACTTGTATCTAGTTAAAGAGATGCTCACGGACAAACTCGGTAAGCCTGCCACTAGTGCCACCCAATGGGTAAAACTACAGTCAGGTGCTTCGTATGAGGCTGACGCCTATAAGTGGAACACAGAGGGCGGCGCTGTTGATTTCGCACGAGACCCCACAAATCTAGGCCGTTATTCAGTAACTTTCTCAAGTTCAAGCATTGGCACTGAAGTAGGCCAAAACCAAGTAAGCCCAGTAATTGAGAGCTCCAATCTATAACTATTAGCTATATAAAAGTAAAAATACTACTCCGTTATTCTACCGGCAGGCAGTCGGCAGTTCGAAAACTGCCGACGAACTGTGAAAGGACTAAATGTCTTTCATCCGCTGCTGATACACCCAATCCACAATCTCCCCCTCTGGGGTGTAACCACTAACCAACTCCCTAAGCAACTGGCGCACGCGCGAAAAGTCTTCAGCTTCAACGGCTCTAAGCAACAAAGCCAAGCTATCCCTAAGTGCATCCCACGCTAAGAAATCCTCGCTGGCTGTCATGATCATCGGGTGCTGAGTTGGCAAAACGTTATCGCCAATTAAAAGCTCTTCGTAAAGCTTTTCGCCTGGTCGTAGTCCTGTAAATTCAATTGCAATGTCACCATGAGGATTTTTTTCAGATCTTACGCTTAAGCCCGAAAGATGAATCATCTTCTCCGCCAATGAAGCAATTTTTACCGGCTCGCCCATATCCAGTACGAATACGTCTCCGCCCTGCCCCATCGAGCCGGCCTGGATAACAAGCTGAGCAGCCTCAGGAATGGTCATGAAGTAGCGGGTAATCTTGGGATGTGTTACCGTCAATGGCCCGCCCATCTTGATCTGCTTATGAAATAATGGGATCACCGACCCAGACGACCCAAGAACATTGCCAAAGCGCACCATCGTAAAGCGAGTTTTATTAACTCTCGCAACTTTGCTCGAGTCCCCAAACAACACAGGCGCAACTTCTTTGCTCAACGCCTGAAGAATCAGCTCTGCCAACCTTTTGGTGCTACCCATGACATTAGTTGGTCGCACAGCTTTATCGGTCGAGATAAGTACAAAGTTGGCCACATTGGACTGCAGGGCTGCCTGAGCTGTATTCAGGGTACCGATCACATTGTTCAGGACACCTTCGGCAATATTGTGCTCAACCATAGGGACATGCTTGTAGGCGGCAGCGTGGTAAACGGTGTCCACACTCCACATTTTCATGGTGTCTGCCATATGCTTCTGATTCCGAATGGAACCTAAGAATGGGACCAGCCTGACAGGCAAGGACTCGCGCCGAATACGCTGCTCGAGCTCTCCATGAATGCTATAAAGATTAAACTCACTATGCTCGAACAAAAGGAGGGTTTTAGGCTCGAGCATGAGTATCTGCCGGCATAGTTCCGAACCAATGGAACCACCGGCGCCCGTTACCATTACCACTTGGCCTGATACGCAACGAGCAAGCAAGTCACTCTGCGCAGGTACGGCATCACGGCCCAATAGGTCAGCAATATCAACCTCTTGAATATCATCGACCTTTACACGACCACTGGCCAAGTCCATGAACCCAGGGATACTACGGACGTGGAGTGGGAAGTGCTCTAATAGCCCCAGTATTTCTCTTCGACGCGCACGACTGGCAGAAGGAATAGCCAGCAAGATCTCTTCAGCACCGGTAACATCAATCATTCGCTGAATATCTTTTCCACGAAATACTTGAAGCCCAGAAATGACGCGATCCGCAACACTTTCATCATCATCAATGAAAGCAACTGGTCGCATAACGCGACCAATTCTCAATGCAGCGATTAACTGATTTCCTGCAGCACCAGCACCATAGATCGCAACTTTCGGTAAACCATTATCGCGGTTGGTGAAAGGTACATGCTGCCGGGCTGCAAACCAATCACCCAAAAAATACTGCCGCATGATTAATCTAAGACCGCCAATTAGCACCAGGCTTAGCCACCAGTAATTGAAAACGATAGAGCGCGGAACTACTGCAGTATGGTTGCTATGCCAATAAACGATTAGCGAAAGTATCAGTGAAGATAAAGAAACAGCTTTAACAATAGCAATTAATGCGTCATTACCGAAATACCGCATGACAGCACGGTACATGCCAAAACGGATAAAGATAGGTATGGCGACGACTGGCGCGGCTAAAAAAAGCCAATAGTGCGTGCGCAGTGGCTGATAAATCTCATCAATGCCAAGACGTACCAAAAACGCCAACCAAAGGGCGAACCATACCAACAACACGTCGGTTACGACTTGGAGCGCGCGTTTGTAGCGTCGCGGCAAAAGTAGCATTCCCGCGCGCAGCTTATCCGTCATCCGTTTACACTCCTGATTCCGAACCAAACCAGATCCCTTCCTGTTTCATTTTCATACGTGCCCGCTTAAGGCAACTTGACACACCAACACCAGGCATAAAAGAGTACGACTCGCGCGCCAGCGTACGAGTCGTAATGCATTTCATTTGCCTGCTGCTTGGCGCATGACTCTTGTCAACACCTCACACGTCTTCGCGATTTCAGCATCTGTCAGCGTTGGATGGACCAAGAACATGAGGCTAGTTTCTCCCAGTTGACTTGCAACAGGCAGACTTTTCTCTGGCCTAAAGCCTGTGCCATCGAATGCTTTCTCAAGATATACCTCTGAACAGGAACCCGAGAAACAAGGCACGCCAAGGGAATTTATTTCATTTAGTAGTCGATCTCTATCCCAACCTGAAGCAAGCTGTCCTGGCTCAACAAACACGTAGCATTTATAGGCCGCATGTACATTATCTTCCGGGATAACAGGAACCCGAAGTCCGGGTAGGCCTTTGGCGCACTCCCAGATGCGCTGAGCATTTTCTAATCGCGACTGATGCCACTCTGGCATTCGCTTCAATTGAATCCGACCGATCCCACCTTGGACCTCAAGCATCCTCCAATTGGTACCAAAACTTTCATGCAGCCAGCGGAATCCGGGGGCATGCTGACGTTCGTAGACCGCTTCCCAGCTCTTACCATGATCTTTGAACGACCACATTGTTGACCATAATTCTTTATCATTGGTGGTGACCATGCCACCCTCGCCGCCGGTGGTCATAATCTTATCCTGACAGAACGACCAAGCCCCGATATCGCCAATAGAACCGACAGGCCTACCTTTGTAGCGGGCACCGTGCGCTTGTGCACAATCTTCGATAACACGTATACCGTGCTCTTGCGCCAACGCCATGATCGGATCCATATCACAAGGCCATCCTGCGAGGTGAACACATACAATGGCTTTTGTGCGAGGAGTAATCACCGCCTTGATGGTGTAAGCGTCGATATTCTGGGAATCGACATTCACATCCGCGAACACTGGACAAGCGCCAGCGTTGACGATACTTGATACCGAAGCGAGAAATGTACGAGAGGTGACGATCACTTCGTCACCCTTACCAACGCCCAACGCATGCAACGCCAGATCGAGCGCTACCGTACCATTTGCGACGGCCACGGCATGCTTCGCTCCAGCCCAGTCTGCAAATTCATGCTCAAACTGACGGCATTCCTGCCCAGTCCAGTAATTCACCTTGTTAGACAAGATAATATCCCGTACGCGGTCCGCCTCTTCTTCAGAAAAAGATGGCCAAGGAGAGAAAGGGGTATTCAGCATGAACAGGTCCTGATTCATCAAATTCGCAAGAGCGCGAAGGGGTTATGACACAGTCTACAACCACACGCAGAGATTTGTGGGACTAATTTAGTGGACGAGCGGGTACGCCGATGACTGTAATCCCCGCCATAACATCAGCGACAACGGCCGCACCGACGCCGACAACGACGTCCTCGCCCAAAGTAATCATTTGCCTGACGCTAGAACCTATGCCCACCCATGAGCGAGCTCCAACTCTCACATCGCCAGCAAGTCGAGCACCAGGGCTGATATGAACTGCGTTAGCAAGACAGCAGTCGTGATCAACACTGCAGCCCGTATTTAGTATACAGCCGACCCCCACTGTAGCGCCCGCATGCAATACCGCACCAGCAAATATGACAGTACCCACTCCAACATCGGCGTAGCGACTAACACTAGCAGATGGATGGATAAGAGTGGCCAATGCGGCATTATGACTAAAAAGCTCAGATATCTTGCGCTCGCGTATTTTGTTATTCCCGATAGCAACGACCACACCATCAAACTCACTCAATCGCTTGAGAAGATCGTCTCCGGTACCGACAACTTCCCAACTACCGGTCGACAACCGTTTAGGCCAAATGTCATCGAAGAATGAAATATCGGACCACCCACAAAGCTCAGCGGTATCAGCGACTACTTTCCCATGCCCACTGGCACCTAGTATAGCCAGCCGACTCATTTTTTGTTACCTTGAAATTTAGGCATGGTAACCTCTCCATTCGCGGAAACACCATCTCTTTTAAATACCTTAACTATCGTCAGTGCAATTATTTTAAGGTCCAACAAAAAAGTACGATTTTCAACATACCAAGCATCGAGTTCAAATTTTTCTTGCCAACTCAGAGCGTTACGACCGTTAATTTGCGCCCATCCAGTTATCCCTGGACGAACTTTATGCCGTAGATTTTGCCTCTCATTGTAAAGAGGAAGATATTCCATCAACAAAGGACGCGGCCCAACAACACTCATTTCGCCCTTTAATACGTTCCATAGCTCGGGTAGTTCATCTAAACTGGTAGAACGAAGAAACTTGCCAAAGACAGTCATTCTATCTGCGTCTGCAAGTGGCTCACCTTTTGAATCGTGAGCGTCCAGCATAGTTCTGAATTTTATCATTTCGAAAGGTACACCACGCGCACCTGGGCGCACTTGACGAAATAAGATTGGAGATCCTAACTTTCTTTTTACCGCCCAAGCCACGACCAGTAATACTGGCAATAAAAACAAGATACCAAAAAAAGAAGCCACTATATCAAAAATACGCTTAATCATTATGCTTCCTAACAACATCAATTAGAAGTTCTGGATAAACTTTCTTCAACCACCGCGTCCAAATGACGGGCATAACCACTGTACACAGTCTTGGCTTCAAACTCTCGAGCAAACAACTTCTTAGCGCGACTAGACATTTCGACTTGAAGATCATCATCATCAAAAAACATAGACATCTTCTCAATCAACTCAGCAGAGCTGTTATAGATATAGCCACACTTTTCGGCCACCAACTTTTGACCTGAAATCCCGTCCAGCCAAGAAAAGATTGGCAACCCGGAGCTCAGGTATTCGAAAAATTTATTTGAATAAGAATTCTGATAATCAATCCGCCGATCTATTGGTTGCAGTGCAGCGACCGAATAGTCCCTCAACACCTTGAGAAACGTCGCATCTACCTCACCTGGAAGAATAACATTAGACAAGCACGAAAACCTTTCCTTAATAGCTTCTTGGTAGCTTCCAGACCCGCATAAAACAAAAACAATATCTGGATTAACTTCTGCAAGCTGCTGCGCTGCCTGAACAACAGGTTCAATGGCGTCATAGACTGTACGATTCAACCGCCCGGCAAAGTACACGACCCTTTGACCCTTACCCAAAGCAATCCCATGGGCAGCCCAAAAACCGAATGCTGCTTGACGATTTTGTTCCGAACAAATTATCGCCGTAGAATCGAAACCCAAAGGAAACACCACATCAAAGCGTGTAGGATGACGACCGGCATGTTTTAATAAATGACGAGTAAAAAAATCAGTAATTCCAATAAAGGAATGCGACTGCTTGCAAGCAAATATAAGATCGCGACGCATTTTGAAAGCCAGCAACCTAGCGGCGAGGGCTTTCCAACCTTTTGCTTCAGCCAATATTACTTCAGGCCAATAATCACGACAATCCAAAACGAGAGGAATGCCATACTCACGCGCCAATACCGCAGCCAACTTGCAAAGCGCGGGAGTCGGCATACTACAAACAATTAGGTCGGGAGCCCTAAGCTCTTTCGCTCGTTTTCGAATTTTGAGCTTGATTAAAAAATTGTCGATTATACGACCTACTGAAATAGCAGACTTATACTTAACTCCGCTATTTATGAATTCGTACTGTTGCCTATCGGAATATTTTACGGAGCAGGTAACCCCATAACGATGGAGACCAGTCAAGTGATTTAGATCTGAGCACCATCTTACAACGCTATGCCCATTGGCCACCAATTCGCGCTCGAGCATACCCATGCGGTAAGGCCTGTAATCAGCGTCTTGCGGTACCGGCTCCTCGAGCTTGATCAACCAAATATTCATCATGCCACCCTGGAATTATCTTTATAATCTCAATCAACGCATCAATAAAGTCACGCACATATTGCAATTTCATCAAATTACTCGTCGACAGTAAAGACGAACAAACTCAAAAACCTCTGTAAAACCCGACTTCGAAAAGAAACGATATTATTTAACGCAAAGAAGAATAAAAAAAGAACCATTACGAAGCAAACAACGCCTATGGGGCTCCCCCCATAAGCGTCGGTCATAAAACTACTGAGCAGCATGAACACTCAATAAAAAAAGTGTTCAACCGTTGATGCCGCTCCCTGCATCTCCGCCATCAAAGAAACTTCTAACCGCTCTGATGACCACATCTACCTGCTCGAAAGATAGATGCTCGCCAATCGGAAGACTCAGCAGGGTGCTATCTTGAGCATAATAGTTTGCTGTGCTATCTACCTGTTCCAAATAACTATACGCCTGAAGTTTGGGCAAAGCTTTAGGGTAATGAACACCTGTTTCAATCCCAGCCCTTTCCAAGAACGCCTTCAGTTCGTCACGCTGCTGCGTGCGGACTACAAAGAGATGATATACCTGCTTAGCCCAGTCTTGACGGACAGGAAGCGTTAATCCTGCTATACCCGAAAGCGCTTGCATATAACGATCAGCGATATCTATACGCTTAGAGGTCCAAGCATTGAGATGCTTAAGCTTAACACTCAAAATTGCGGCTTGAAGTCCGTCTAAGCGTGAGTTACGCCCTTCGAAAGCGTGATCGTACTTAGCAATACGGCCATGATTTGCAATCTGACGACACTTAATGGCTAGCGCTTCATTGTTAGTTACAATAGCACCGCCATCACCGTAGGCTCCGAGGTTTTTACCTGGATAAAAACTGAAAGCGGCAATATCACCAAGTCCACCGACTCGCTTACCCTCAAATTCAGCGCCATGTGCCTGAGCACAATCCTCTATGATGAAGATGCCCTTTTCCGCCGTTATTTCCTTAAGACGTTTCATGTCACAAGGGTGACCGTAGAGGTGTACAGCAATGATAGCCTTTGTGTTCGGCGTAATTTTCCGAAGGACGTCCTCAATATCAAGAACATAGCTCGCTTCGTGATTATCTACAAACACTACTTTATGTCCACAACGAGTCACGGCTTCAGAACTCGCGATGAAGCTATTACCAGGCACGAGCACTTCGCTACCAGCAGGTAATGCAAGAGCCTCTAAAGCAATTTCAAGTGCATCGGTCCCGTTACCTACACCGAGGCAGAACTTTGCATCACAATAACTCGCAAACTCCTGCTCGAAAGCGGCCACTCCTTGCCCGCCAATGAAACTTGAGTTAGCAAGTACTCCAGCGATTGCAGCATCAATATCTTCGCGAATAGAAAGGTATTGCGAGTGCAGATCCAAAAACTTTACCATTGATCTCACCTAATTTTCTTAGCAGGGTTGCCAGCATAGACACCTGGCTTTTCGATATTTTTTGTTACTACTGCACCCGCGCCGATCACGACATTGGAACAGATACTGACTGGCAATATAGTTGCATTACTTCCTATAGATACATTGTCACCAATCAGCGTTTCTTTCCAGAGCGTTTTATCCCCTCGAGCCGGACCGCCCGCGGAAAATAGATCGTTAACAAACATTACTCCATGGCCGATAAAACAATCATCGCCGATACTGACCAACTCGCAGATAAAGCTATGTGACTGAATTTTGCAGCGCTGGCCTATCACGACACTTTTCTGGATTTCAACAAAAGGCCCTACAAAAGTGTTGCTACCAATGCTGCAGCCATAGATATTCACAGGCTGTACTACAGTAACATCATGACCGAATTCTACGTCACGAACGGCAGAAAACTTCTCTATCGGATTGTTCATTTATGCACCCAACCGACACTTGCCTGTCGACTTGCTCAGGAATACTTCTTTGCCAGTTTCGATTGACTCGTAAATCGCAACGATGAGCGCAAGACTCTTGCGTGCTCCGTTACCGTCTACCAACTGAGGCTTGTCGTTTTTAATAACATCGACAACATGCTCATAGTATGCCTGATGACCAAACCCGTAAACATTGGGCGGGTTTACAGAATAACGGTCCATGACTTGCTGATCATCTTCTGTTTCTTCAGCGAAGCGCCATGCTTTCATCTCATTAACAGCAATCCCGCCTACCTCAACTGCACCGTGCTCACCCACAATAGACAGCGACCCCTCAAGATCCCTGGGACGAGTAGCGGTAGTAGCCTCAATAACGCCAAGTGCGCCACTCTTAAAGCGCAGTGTTACAACAGCCGTATCCTCTGCCTCAATATCGACTAATGCTGTATTCGCCATCGCATAGACAGATTCGACTTCACCCATCATCCACTCAAGTAAGTCGACATGATGGCTAGCTTGGTTAGTAAGAACTCCACCATCCATTGCCCAAGTTCCACGCCAACTATCCTGGTTATAGTAAGCTTGAGGTCGGCACCAACGCACACGCACAGTTCCTAGTACTAACTTACCAAAACGTCCTTGCTCTAGTGCTTCACGGAGTTTTACAACTGGAACGTTGAAGCGATTTTGTTTCACGACAAACAGCTTTACACCCGCCTCTTCACAGGCAGAAATCATTGCATCTGCATCTGCAAGCGTCAAAGCCATTGGCTTTTCCACTACTATATGCTTACCATACTCACTGAGAGCAATAACATTTTTTGCGTGATTTCCACTTTCCGTCAAGACAGAAACAACATCAATCTCAACCGACCTCATCATCTCATGCATATCTGCGAAATAGGGAACCTCGTATTTTTCCCCATATACTTTCGCTTTCTGCAGATCACTATCACAAACAGCTACTAACTCCCCCTGCCCAATGACTCCCCCACCAAGCAGTTCAGCATGACGCTTCGCGATACGACCACATCCAACTAATGCAAACTTAACCATGTTGTTTCACCTTAAATCGAAATACTTATGGGCGCCCAATGGAGAAATATTCAAACCCTTCCCTAACAACGGAAGCTGGATCATAAATATTACGACCATCAAAAATTAACGGATTCCGAAGACTAGCCTTAATTAGATCAAAATTCGGTGCGCGGAAACTTTTCCACTCAGTGATAACAACGAGGGCCTCGGCACCTTCGAGCGCTAATTCCTTTGTTGTGCAGAGTTTTAGCGAATCCGCATCTGGGTAAATTCGACGAGTCTCATCCATTGCCGCGGGATCATAGGCCTGAACAATAGCGCCTGCCTCCCACAAAGCCTCCATAAGAACACGACTCGGAGCTTCACGCATGTCATCGGTGTTTGGCTTAAAGCTCAGTCCCCAAAGCGCAAAGACCCGCCCCTTCAAATCCCCGGAAAAATAGTCTGAGATTTTATCAAAAATAACTGTTTTTTGGATCTGATTACGCGCTTCAACAGCCTTCAACACCATCGCATCGAACCCAATGTCGTCAGCCGTTTTGATCAACGCTTGCACATCTTTAGGGAAACAGGATCCGCCATAGCCCACGCCTGGATAGATGAACTCATAGCCGATGCGCGGATCGCTACCTATACCATTACGAACCTTTTCCACATCAGCACCAAGCTTGTCTGCCAGGCTAGCAATTTCATTGATAAAGCTGATTTTCGTCGCGAGTATACAGTTAGCAGCGTACTTAGTAAGCTCTGCACTGCGCGCATCCATTACAATAATTTTTTCATGATTTCTGTTAAACGGTGCGTAAAGCTCCCGCATTATATGCTCGGCTCGCTCACTGTCTGTGCCAACGATAATTCGGTCAGGCCTCAAACAGTCATTGACAGCAGATCCTTCCTTTAAAAATTCCGGATTCGATACGACATCATACGGAACGGATTTTGACCGCTGGGCCAAAACCTCATCAATTCTTGCTTTAACTTTATCTGCAGTACCAACAGGTACCGTTGATTTATTAATTACGACTTTATAGCTTTCGATCTGCTGAGCAATGGAAGTCGCAACATCTAAAACATATTTCAGATCTGCGGAGCCATTTTCATCCGGAGGTGTACCTACGGCAATGAACAAGACATCACCGTGACTAATTGCTGTTTTATAATCAGTAGTGAACTGGATGTTACCGCTTTCCAGATTAGTTTTAACTATAGTCTCCAACCCAGGCTCGTAAATAGGTATCCGGCCTTGAGAAAGCATTTCTACCTTAGCTTTATCAATATCAAGACACACAACTTCATGACCAACATCGGCCAAAACCGCCCCCTGAACCAACCCTACATAACCAGTACCAAATACTGTAACTTTCATAACACCCCGCTCACCACCGCCGCTACCATAGCCAACAGCCAATAATATAAATGCTTATCATATAAAATTGGCCAGCAACACATCTTGTTACATTCGTGCCTGCTTAATCATAATCCACCAAAGCAGGTCCTCTGCTTAATACTAGCCGAACTCTGTTTTTTAGACAAGCGCAAACGACGAGCAAGCATTACAGACAACTCGAAATAGATTAAGCATACTATATACGCCTTAATAGATTTTTAAACCATCTTTTGGTATAGCTCAACTAGCGTACGCTCTTCATTCAGCCAGTTAT
The DNA here is from genome assembly GCF_003936645.1 of Pseudomonas sp. p106. Taxonomy (NCBI): domain Bacteria; kingdom Pseudomonadati; phylum Pseudomonadota; class Gammaproteobacteria; order Pseudomonadales; family Pseudomonadaceae; genus Pseudomonas; species Pseudomonas sp. p106. The sequence continues at coordinate 88,504 of NZ_RHQR01000012.1, read as the reverse complement.
ATTTCTCCTCTACAGCTTGACGACCATTACGCCCCATTTCTTCGGCCACAGAAGGGTTTTGGATTAGATAATCTATAGCCCGTGCGATATCTTCGGGATTAAGCGGATTCACACAAATCCCACACTTACTTTCCTCTACGATGTTTCGCCAGAGTGGAAAGTCTGAGGCTACAACCGGCAACCCTGCAGCCATATATTCAAACATCTTTACTGGTAGAGCCTCAAGGTAGTTAGGAGCAGGATGCAAAGTGACCAACCCACCCCTAGACTCTTTAAGCGTCGCTTTAACCCCATCACGATCCAAATACCCTAAAGGCTTAGTACGCACCCACCCCTTAGAATTCTCTAGTGTTTGTGCCAAAGCATCATTTTTTAATGCCCCCGCAAATGCCAATGTTGTTGTACCACTGACGTACTGGATCGCTTCGACAACCTCCACGACACCGCGAATTTTATCAACGCTGCCGATGTAGCAAACCTGGTCTTTTTTTTCAGGCCACGAAGCGTCGATAATCGCCAGTTCGTCCAGCATAGGAAAATTGTTAACTGCAACACTTGCTGGATTAATCGAGATAAATTTATCACGTATGTGCGGGGTAGCAGCAACAACCGCATCCAACCGAGAGCAAACCCAGGACTCGTACGCAGAAAACAACTTTGAAATTAACCACTTACTAGGTTTATTTAAATAGGGTTTACCCAGAATTTGCATTGGTACGTCCTCGTGCGAATCGAAGACCACCTTTTTACCATTCCTTTTTAGCTTGTATCCTACGGGAAGAAGCTCAGGGTCATGAATGTGATAAATATCAGCATTAACTTTTACTGCTTCCTTGTAAATCTTACTAGGCGTCCTTAACATCCGAGCCAAACGCCCTCGGCTGCAACCTACGTCATGAAAGCACACACCTTCTTTAATTTCACTTCCCTTCCCGTCAGCAACAACTAGATGAACTTCATGACCGACACGGACCAACGAACGACATTCTTTGTAAAATATACGAACATCATACCTAGGATGGACAGATGTCAAATGTGCAATCTTCATGACTTCCTCATTGCTTATCATGTGCAACGCTAATCTGGATTGTTTTGGAACGGGACACACGAGAGAGATAGATAAGAATTATTGCCATACCAAAACCATGAGTCAGCATGACAGTAAATAAATCTGACGAGACCAAAACACTCCGTAACGGAACTACGGATATGGCTACCGCAATCCAAATCGGCATACTTTCACTTGCCATATCGTTGATTAGTCTCAAAATAAACCCAATAATCACTGCATAAAAAAACACACCAAGTAAGCCGGCATGGGCAAACCCGCTAGAAACGAATCCATTATTAGCACCCAGGCCAGGGCGATTTAAATACTCCCCTACCACGTATGGAACACCAAGCTCCCCATAGGGATAAGCCGATAAACTTGAAAGCACAGAATTCGACCAGTAAACCTGTGGATGACTACTAAAAAAATCGAAGTAAACAAAGCACAAATTTGCAGGCACAAAAAAAACTCGTCGCGAAAACATTGAACTCAAAACTATATCCCCGAAGAGATAAAAACTAAGGAGTGTACAACCTATCACGACTATATAAGCTACTGGCAGCAATATCAACGAATTGGAATATCGGAAATACATCCACGAGCCAAACACCAATAGCGGGATAAACAGTATTGACTTATGAGAAGCGATTGAAAAAAAATAAACCTGCGCGAGCAATAACAGTACCACAAGGAAATAACGCTTATACATCAAAGCGAAACTTATGAGGTAAATAGAAAAAACTTGATAGGTCCAGTTATTGGTGTATGCTAAAATCCCACCCCCAGTTAATTCACTATTCGCTTCTCGGTATTGATACACCTCCGCCAAATCCAAATTCGGCCGAGCGCCCGACATCGCAAACCAAACAATTAAGAACAGAACAAAAGCGAGCGAAACTACAATTGCCAATGCCCTACCACCAGTTAATACTGGCAAGTTCTTAACACTCAACACATTGACCCGGGACATAAAATAGATTACATACAATGCTGCGATAGTTACTAATACCGGAAACAATGGCTTGTTAGAATCCAATCCGTAAAGAGATGTCAATGGCGCAACAATAGATAAAATCGCCATAGCAAAAAAATAATGGCTGACTTTCCTTACGCGATCTACCGCACAAGCAAAACTAATTAAATATACAACCCATGAAATAACATATTGAGAGAAATCTATGCTTGAACTAAACCCCTCAGAAACAAAAAACTCAGATATGATATTAGCATAGGACAAGTCAAGCACCGCCCTAAATGCAATAAGCGCCGTATAAAATATAGTTCTATTCGCGCTCAACTTTAAACCCACCGATCGCATATGCCACCAACCAAAACCGAGCCACTGCATAAGCCCAATGGCAGACCATCCCAAAACCTACGCTAGAACAGCTTGATACCATCGATAAAAGTTAATCCATCTCCAGACTTCCGCACTAAATTTTGCCTTACCATTAATAGCTCTGTCAAAACTACTCAGGATTTGATCACCTCTAATAAATGGTAGTTCTAGATCCACCTCCAGCCACTTACGAATTACTGGAGCGTTACTGAGCAACAGATCTTTTTCAGGAGTTTGAAAACCGATTTTGTCACGCCGATCAAGCGATTGGTCGGGTACAATACCGCGCATTGCGGCACGGAATATGTGTTTGGTTTCACCACTATCAGAAATTAGATAATGCTCAGGCAGCGATAAAAGAAACTCTGTTAATCCAGTGGTAAGGAAAGGGACTCGGCTTTCAATAGAGAAACGCATTGAGTTTCGATCACCATGCCTAAGTAGATGCTGCAATCCTCGGTAATGAAGAGAAGTCGCCAACTCAGAGGTCAATCGGCGCCCCTGCAACTGAATATCACAGTGCCGGCGTGTATTCTCGCAGCGAACACCGCCATCCGCTAAAACTCCTCCATCAATCCAGGACGGGACATTTTGTCTACCATCAAGCGCCCTCAAAAAGTCGTTAACTCGTCCCGAGGTAAACTGCCCTAGTGCCGAACCAACGGCCCATGTAAGACTACGCCCCGGCCATTTGGTCCATTTGTTAAGGAAGTTTACTGCACGCGCGTATTCCCCTCGTTCCACCATGCTCCGAATTCGCTGACCTGGGTAACCTGTATAGCCGGCTAGCATCTCATCCGCGCCTTGGCCATCTAGAGTGACGGTGACGCCACAGTCCCTCGCTAACTGGTAGACTCGGTATTGCGCATAAATACTAGTACTACCAAAAGGCTCACCTTGAACCTTTATCAGATCATCTAAGTCTCGAATCAAGTCTGTCGGAGAAACAATTACTTTGTTTGCATGAGCCCCAACATACTCATTTATCTGGTCTGCCCAATACTCTTCAGAAACAGTACTACCCTGAGCGATATAGCTAAAGGTATGGATAGGCATTTTAGGGTCGATATAACGCATTGCGCAAACAACAGCGGAGGAATCAAGCCCCCCCGACAAGGCAGCACCTAACGGTACATCGCTGCGAAGGTGTAGCCGAATACTGTCCAAAAAGCGCTCACGCAATTCGTCTGCCGCAGCTGCAAAGCTTAAGTCATTGCGCTCTTGCAAGGTGGGTGTGTACCAGCGCCTAAGCTGCAATAGTTTACAGTTATTAATATCAAAGGATGCGATATGCCCTGGGGGAAGATGAAAAACATCCTTGAAGAAAGTCTGATCATTAGTATCGTAATCGCCATGAGTCAGATAATCATAAGCGCGCTGCCAATTTAACTCGGCACGACCACCTTTCAGCTCTTTAACAGCAGATAACTCGGATGCAAAACACAAACCACTTTTTTCAATTGAATAAAAGAATGGCTTTATACCAAATGCATCTCGCGCACAGTGTATAGTCGAGTTCCAATGGTCATATATTGCAAACGCAAACATCCCGACAAATCGCTTTAAACTCGCCTCCTGCCAGTGTTGCCACGCAACTAGAAGAACCTCAGTATCAGAGTCGGAAACAAACAAGTACCCGAAGGACTCCAATTCGCTACGCAACTCTTTGTAATTATAAATTTCCCCATTGAAAACCATGGAGTAACGACGATCTTGTGAGTACATGGGCTGATGCCCTGCCTCTGAGAGATCTATAACAGATAGACGCGTATGACCAAGCACAACGCAACTATCATTTATAGTTTCAACTTCGTACCCTGAGTCATTTGGCCCGCGGTGCCGAATTGTAGCTAGCGCCGATTTAACCCGTGACTCAAGCGATGAGTCTACTTGCTTCCAAACCCCACCTAGAATTCCGCACATAAACCCTACCTAAAACTATGTTGTTTTGTACCCAAAAGAATAAAACAAAAATACAGAAAATATAAGATTATTTCATGAACAGTGAACGCAAGGATAAATGTACCAAGCTCTGCCCCTTTAAAAATATACAAAGTCGAAATAATTGTCACAAAATAGATACATTGCCACAGGGTACCCATTCTTACATTGTGCTCCATTGCGAGCACCATGCTTAGTGGACTTACCGCAAAACGTATCGCTACTGCAAAAATTAATATTGCGGCATAACCGCCGGCATCGCGCCATGCCTCGCCAAAGACGAAACTGAAGAGTTCCGGCCCTAAGAACCAGACAACCAGCACCAGAGGCACCATGAGCATCAGCAGTACTATGAATACCTTTAATACGAAACCAAATAGTCGCTCGGGCGCTTCGCGATGCAGGCCGACCAACTTCTGAAACAAAACCTGTGACAAGGCAGCCGAAATCAAACTCATAGGTAAATTTAGCGCTCTAAACATCAGACTAAAAACACCTACAACGTGAGCCGTATTAAATTTACTCAAGATCAGAACAGGCATCTGAATCGCCGCATTATCGAGCAACGCCCCAGCGCATGAATACTTTGGAAATTTTATATATTCTTTAGCATTTTTTCTGATTTTATCTAAAGTTACAGCATGCAAGATGGATCGATCTTCTCGCCATATTTTGCTAAGAAATACAGACGCAGCTACCGCCTGCCCGACAATATAACCTAGGATTAACCCTCCGCCAGCCATACTGCTCAATCCAAGTTGAGCAGACGTCATCCCCCCCCCTTGCACCATTCGACTAACCGCCAACCGTCTAAAATTAGCGGCGCGATTATTCCAGTAATTCAACGATTGCCATAGACCTGCGACAAATACACTAACCGGCAATAAGTACAACCAGGGGCCAATCGCTGGGACCCCAAAAAAACCTTGAATAGGCTCGTTAAAGGCCAAAACCAATATAAACAATACAAAACTTATCACTGCTGCGATACTAATCGCCAGTACAACAAGACTGGCAGCATCATCATTCTTCTCTGGAAGCATCACTGCTAATTCGTAGCGTGCTGTTGCCACAACAGATATCATAGCTGCTACCGACATATAAAGGGCCAAAACCCCGAAATCTTCCGGCTCATATAGGCGCGTTAAGATCGGCATAGCCGCAAGAGGTATGGCCTGCGCAATTGTTGTGCCGGTCATCAAAGTCAACACATTTCGGGCAAACTGCCCCTGCTTCCCTTTGACCCTCGCAAAAAACCTTAACACGCGCCACTCACAATATCTTGACTATCGAAATTAATGGCAGCCTCACGAAACAATATCGATATAGAACCTCCAGACAACTCAGGCATACTCAAGGCAAGCTCTCCTTCGAATTTTATCACTGTCATTTTATAATCTGCAGCTGCTGACATTATGTATTTACCACATATAACACCTAGCACCATCCATTAACTCTGCGCAACACCAGACAAACAAGCTTGGCAACTATCACAAATCTGCTTTAAACCTTTATCTTCAAGCGTACTCATTGAGGATAACCGAGTTTCGGAAACCCGCTGGACAGAACCTTCAAGCACTCGTAGTTGTCGTAAGTGATCTTTGAAAGCACTACGCAACAGAGCAATAACTGCACCAATCAGTGTGCCACCGATTAGTGCTAACAGAATAATTATAGATCTACGAGGCTTGACTGGCTGACCTGATGCTACTGCACGCTGATCAATACTGACTAAGCGCAAGCCTTGCAACTCGGTATCAACGGACTGCAAGCGCGCACGTTCCACACGCAGGGCTTCAATGCCTTCCAGAAAGGCCTGTTCGTTATCCCGGCTCCTAATCGCCTGAACATTGCGGTTGGTCGTGAGTAGGATCAGTTCTTTGCGGATTTGCCCGATTCTCGGCTCGACGAAGTCGTCGGAGGTACGCTTGCTCAAGGCAAGGCGTTCCGCCTCGAGCACCTCGGTACCCATAAAGTAAAGTGGCACCGGCCTGCCGTTAACCTCAGTTCGAATGACATTGCCCCCTGCCATAGCTTCATCAGCCATCAACGAGGGGGTAGAGGGCTTCTTCAAACCCAGGCTTCGAGCGACACCGATTGCCTCGTCAAGCTCTGCAACTCGTGCCTCGCGTCTTAGCTTAAGCTGGACACGTAGTGCCTTCAATTCATCATTCAACTGCGCACGCTTGATAGCATCAGCTTCTTCAAGCCGTGCGATGCGACCTTCGTTTCCAGCTTGATACTCCATCATCGCAGAGCTCAATTCAGCATTCACTTCATTCAGCCGATTAGCCACAATGATCTGCATATCCCTGGACAGCTGAGCACGCTCCCGCTCGACCGCAAAATCAACGAAGTCGTTAAGAATCCCCGCACCGTCAATGCCCTTGTCATAGCGCATTTTCAAACCAATAAAGTCGCTCAGCAAATCGGTTCTCTTCGGGTCAGCCTGAACTACGCTAAGTGCGCTACTGTTAAAGTCTTCAAATGCCTGTTCAACACTTTGGCCTTCAACCTGAAAAGCATCAACTAGGTCTGGCCTTGAACGGAAAAAGTCTAGTCGTGCATTATAAGAGTCTAGCGTCGCACCTACGCGCTTGAGTGCTTCTCTTGGCGGTAATGAGTAGATCTTTGAACGATTCAACTCATCCAACTGGTTCAGAGCTACAGGCTTTAAAGTTGTGGACGTCTCGTAGACTGGTGTAATTGAGTACGCAATAGCGGCACCGAAGAACGCACAGGCGCCACCAACGGAGATAATAAAGAAGCGCCGGCGCCAAATGGTACGGAAAACTCTGAAAATATCGATCTCGCCAGAAGCGGCCATGGAAGGTACGCGTGCCACATTGTTCATTACTTGCCTGCATTGCCAACGGGAGTTAACCAAGACAGGCAAGGTAGATCAGCGCTTAATGCTCGCTCTTCCAGCTATCCATGTCATAGGCGACGAAGGTGCATTGTTGCACCTTCAGCATCGGACAACAACGCTTGCGGACACCCCCAGGGGTGATAAGTTCCTTACGCCACCTCACGCCGCCTCACCCAAAGGTCACGACCGATAGCGACGAGCACGCCCAAGCCGACGCCCGCAACCACCGAAAGCAGCATGATGATTGCCTTTCGCGGCTTGATCGGCTTATCGGGCTGCGCAACCGCGCCGTCCTGCTGATACATCGCAACCAGCGAAGGGTCGATTTTCAGGTTACGAAGGAAATTGAGTTTCTCTTGCTTCACGCGCAGGCTCGGTATGAATGGGTCATCCGAGGAGCGCGACTCCAGATTGGCAATTTCAGCCTCCAATGCCTTGGCTCCGCGCATGTAGGTGAGAGACCCGTTCATTGCGGCAGACACTTCACTGGATAACGTGTCGGAAATGATCGGCGGCTTTTCTAGGCCAATGGAGCGTGCAACCCGCAGAGCCTCCTTGAGCTGGGCAATCTGGTCAGTACGCTGATTCCCGGCACTGGCACGGGAAGCACGGATCTGCTGCTCGAGGTTGTCAGCCATGATAGAAATGTCACTACGAGTACCGCTCAACAGTTCGTTCTTTGCTCGCTCTGCCGCCATTTCGGCGTAGTTCGACACCCAAGTCGCAGCAAGCCGTGGGTCCTCGAGGTTAGCAGTGAGCACATAACGATCTGGCATGTCCTTGCCGGCCTGCGACACCTTGAGCATGCCATTGAACTGAGCGTAAAGGGCGTCTCGCGACCCGCCCCGCTCCTCCTCTGTCAGCGTAGGGAGAAATGCACTGCGAAAGAACTTATCTCGTACCGCTTCTGACTGCAGCGCCTTGAGGTAGATGCTGTACACATCTTTGGCGCTGAGCGGAGCAAGGCCTGTGCCCTCACCACGACCGTAGTTGAGCTGAGCAATCTCATTCTGAGAGGGTGGCTGAATGTAGAGCTTCGCCTCGTATACTGGCGAAACCAGCTTTATGTAGGCGAAACCTATGGCAATAATCGGTACCGCGACCAGCCCCACCCAAAGCTTTTGCCGCCAAACCCCCTGCACAAGCTCAATCAGGTCAATCTCATCACTACCGCTCAGGCGCTCGCGTTCATTGCGCATTTAGTCTTTTTTTCCTTGGGTCCGTCTGATTGCTTCATCTCTTTGGGGCGCTCCCTGCTCGCGAAAGCGGCGCTCCCCTCGCATCAAGCGTAGCGGCATTTTGCCCACATGCTCGCCACGCTCACCTACTTAGCATTAATCAGTAATAGAGGGAACCTTCCCACAGAAGTTCCTCACTTTTCGACAGACATCACGCGCACCGCCCAATGGTTACCCCGCAACTGTGACGCTCACCTCATTTCCAGCCTCAGCAAACCTTTCCCGCAGGGCCTGAGCCAGCACCTGCTTCGCCCGCCTCTCCCCATGCACCAGCACCACCCGCCGCGCCGCGCACGCCATAGCAAACCTCACCAACCCGGCCTGATCCGCATGCCCTGAATACCCGCCCAACGTCGTCACCTTCGCCCGCACCTCATATACAGCCCCATCCAACTCAACCTGGACAGCCCCTTCCGCACCCGCTTCGCGCTGAATGGCAGCCCCTGGTGTTCCCCTGGCCTGATACCCGACAAACATCACCTCATGCCGTGGATCACCAAGCATCGCCTTGAGGTAGTTGACGATCCGCCCACCCGAGCACATGCCATTACCGGCAATCACAATCGCCGGGCGCCCGGTACTTTTCAGGTAATTGACCACCTGCTGGTGGCGGGCATGGGTGTCGACGCACACCAGCTGGTTGAACCCAAGCGGGTCACGCCCCTCGCTCATCCGCGCCTTGGCTTCGTCATTCCAGTAGTCATGCAACTGGCGGTAGACGGTGGTAATGCGCTGAGCCAAGGGTGAGTCGAGAATGATCGGTAGTTGTGACCAGGCGAACGTGCCATCGCCAGGCACCACGGCCGGGTCACCGAGCAGTGCCTTGCGGTGGAGAATGGCCTCGAGCTCGCACAGCAACTCTTGCGTGCGGCCCAGGCTGAACGCGGGAATCAGGATGGTGCCGCGGTCCTGCAGTGCGCGGTCAATAACCTGCTCCAGCTGCTGCTCGCGCATGCTGCGGTCGGGGTGCAGGCGGTCGCCGTAGGTACTTTCCAGCACCAGCAAGTCTGCACGCTCGGGTGGCTGCAGCGTGCGTAGCAGCGGGTTGCCTTCGGGGCCGAGGTCGCCGGAGAAAACGATGCGGTGGTTTTGCTCGGCCAAGTCTACATCGCACTCTACATAGGCGGAGCCAAGCAGGTGCCCGGCGCGTTGCAGGCGCAGCTGGCACCTGAGGCCGGGCTTGTTTACCACCGAGTGCCACTGGCCGAAGGGCATCGACACGACCAGGCCACCGATTAGCTCGAGGTAACGCGCCACTTGTGCGGGCTCGCTGCTGATGGTCAGCCTGTAGGCATCTTCCAGTACCAGTGGCAACAGCTTTGCCGAGGGTTCGCTGCAGAGGATCGGACCGCGAAAGCCGGCCGCCAGCAGCGCGGGGATGCGGCCGACATGGTCGAGGTGTACGTGGGTGATCACCAGGGCTTGTATACCCTGGATATCAAAACCGAGTGATGCGCTGGCTGAACCCGGGGCGGCGTCGGCGCCCTGCTCCAGGCCGCAATCCACGAGCAGGCTGGTGGCTGAGTCGATGTGAAGCTGGTGACAAGAACCGGTTACACCGCGGGTGCCACCGTGATGGGAAAGGGTGGGAAATTCCATACTGCTGCACGCTCGTTTGGGCCGGAATAATGAAGCGGGTATTACTTCACTTACACCGTCGCGTGCACAGGCGAGCCTTTCCTAAAAAAGGCGGGAATTTTCCTTACTTACCTTCCAGCGCTGCCTGCCTGGCCGAGGCGCGAATCTTGCGTTTGCTGCGCTGTACGCCGTAGGCGCCCAACAGCGGGCCAATCGCCAGGCCTACTACCAGGGCCGCCAGCACCGGTACCGCAACCGGCAACTCGGGCGCCGACCAGCCGAACAGCACGAGCGCCACGGCCTGCTGGTTCTCCAGCACGAAGAACAACACCACCGCCGCCAGCAGCAGCACGAACAACGCCGCCAGGGCGCGCTTGAGGTTACGCATCAGACTGGCTCCTTCATCGGTCAGGGGTGCTCGTGCTCTTCTTCATTGACGCGATCACGCAGCTCTTTGCCAGGCTTGAAGTGCGGAACGAACTTGCCTTCCAGCTCGACCGACTGGCCGGTCTTGGGGTTGCGACCTACGCGTGGAGCGCGATAGTGCAAAGAGAAGCTGCCAAAACCGCGGATCTCGATGCGATCTCCGGTGGCCAGGCATTGGGACATCTGTTCAAGCATGGTCTTGATGGCCAACTCCACATCCTTGGACGAGAGCAGCCCTTGATGGGTGACAATACGTTCGATCAGCTCCGACTTCGTCATATTTTTCCCTTCGTTATCAAGCAGCTAGATCATTGCTTAATCAGTTTGTAGCACGCTGGGAGGGATTTGAACAGGGTGGTTCTTGACTTAATAAAAAAATTCAAGATTGGAGTGTTGGGAAATAAGGCTGGGGGAGCTTTGTGGGGGATCGTGGGCGAGCCGGGTTCTACAAGGGATGGCGTTAGGCTGGGGGGATTTTTGGGGTTGGAAAGGGTGGGCTGGAGGGTAGGCTTTTTTAATGCTGGGTATACAGAGCTTGGCTATGGATTGGCCAATGCTTTGCGCGCAGGTGCAGACTCGGTTGGGCCTGCTTTGCAGGCCATCGCCGGCAAGCCGGCTCCCACAGGGATCGTGCCAGCTTTTAGAAGTTGAGCAAGACAGTGGCTCTGACAAGGAGCTGCGTTAACTTTTAGAAATTGGTGAGACAGTTGATCCGCCGGGGATCGCGTTTGGCTGGGGTAATTTTTTGGAGGGGAGAAAGGGTGGCCTGGAGGGCAGGCTTTTTTATGCTGGCCGTAAAGAGCTTGGTTATGCATTGGCGATGCTTTGCGCGGCGGTTTAGACGCGGTTGGGCCTGCTTTGCAGGCCATCGCCGGCAAGCCGGCTCCTACAGGGGATAGCGTTAGGCTTGGGGAGATTTTGGGCATAAAAAAAGGGTGGCCCGAAGGCCACCCTTTTTTACACCGATCAAACAGAACTTAGTTCTGCTTGGCCATTGCTTCGCGCAGCAGCGCAGCCATGGTGGTATCGGCAGCCGCTTCCGGAGCGTTTTTCAGGCTCTGGATGGCTTCACGCTCTTCAGCGTCGTCTTTCGACTTGATCGACAGGCTGATCACGCGCGACTTGCGGTCAACGCTGATGATCTTGGCTTCGATCTCTTCGCCTTCCTTCAGAACGTTACGCGCGTCTTCAACGCGGTCACGGCTGATTTCGGAAGCTTTCAGAGTGGCTTCGATGTCGTCGGCCAGGGTGACGATGGCGCCTTTGGCGTCAACTTCTTTCACGATGCCCTTGACGATAGCGCCCTTGTCGTTGACAGCAACGAAGTTGGAGAACGGATCGTCTTCCAGCTGCTTGATGCCCAGGGAGATGCGCTCGCGCTCTGGGTCAACCGACAGGATGACGGTTTCCAGCTCGTCGCCCTTCTTGAAACGACGCACGGCTTCTTCGCCGGTTTCGTTCCAGGAGATGTCGGACAGGTGAACCAGGCCGTCGATGCCGCCGTCCAGGCCGATGAAGATACCGAAGTCGGTGATCGACTTGATGGTACCGGTGATCTTGTCACCCTTGTTGAACTGGCCGGAGAAGTCTTCCCATGGGTTGGACTTGCACTGCTTGATGCCCAGGGAGATACGACGACGCTCTTCGTCGATGTCCAGAACCATGACTTCCACTTCGTCGCCAACCTGAACGACTTTCGACGGGTGGATGTTCTTGTTGGTCCAGTCCATTTCGGAAACGTGTACCAGGCCTTCAACGCCTTCTTCCAGCTCAGCGAAGCAGCCGTAGTCGGTCAGGTTGGTAACGCGAGCCTGTACGCGGGTACCTTCTGGGTAACGCGCAGTGATAGCAACCCACGGATCTTCGCCCATCTGCTTCAGGCCCAGCGAAACGCGGTTGCGCTCACGGTCGAACTTCAGAACGCGTACGTCGACTTCGTCGCCAACGTTAACGATTTCGGAAGGATGCTTGATGCGCTTCCAGGCCATGTCGGTGATGTGCAGCAGGCCGTCGATGCCGCCCAGGTCCACGAATGCGCCGTAGTCGGTGAGGTTCTTGACGATACCTTTGACTTGCTGGCCTTCCTGCAGGGTTTCCAGCAGGGCTTCGCGCTCGGCGGAGTTCTCGGCTTCCAGCACGCTGCGACGGGAAACGACAACGTTGTTGCGCTTCTGGTCCAGCTTGATGACCTTGAATTCCAGCTCTTTGCCTTCCAGGTGGGTGGTGTCGCGCACAGGGCGGACATCAACCAGGGAGCCCGGCAGGAACGCACGGATGCCGTTAACGTCGACAGTGAAGCCGCCCTTAACCTTACCGTTGATAACGCCCTTGACCACTTCTTCGGCGGCGAAAGCTGCTTCCAGAACAATCCAGCACTCGGCGCGCTTGGCTTTTTCACGGGACAGTTTGGTTTCGCCAAAGCCGTCTTCGACCGCGTCCAGCGCAACGTGAACTTCGTCACCGACCTTGATGGTCAGCTCGCCAGCTTCGTTGTAGAACTGCTCGAGCGGGATGACGCCCTCGGACTTCAGGCCAGCGTGTACGGTAACCCAGTCGCCGTCGATGTCGACAACGATACCGGAGATGATCGCACCCGGCTGAAGATTGAGGGTTTTCAGGCTTTCTTCAAAGAGTTCTGCAAAGCTTTCGCTCATTTTAATTCCTGTAGATTCGGGCGAAACAGACGCCCATCGCCACACTCCAGACAATGTGGGTTTCGTTAAGTAAAGGAAAGCGGGCAGGACGTTGACTGGTGCCCCTGCCTGCTTTCCTGACGATCAGACCAAGTCGCGCTGGGCGAGCTCGCTCCTGATACGGTGCAGCACCTGCTCGATGGACAGCTCCGTGGAGTCCAGCTGAATGGCATCGGCCGCCGGCTTGAGCGGGGCCACTGCGCGCTGGGTGTCGCGCTCATCGCGCGCACGAATCTCATCTAGCAGACTCGACAGACTAACATCTTCGCCTTTGCCCTTCAACTGCAGGTAGCGGCGACGGGCACGTTCCTCGGCACTGGCGGTCAAAAACACCTTGAGCGGCGCGTCCGGGAACACCACGGTGCCCATGTCGCGGCCATCGGCGATCAGGCCCGGCGCTTCGCGGAAGGCGCGCTGGCGCTGCAGCAGGGCTTCGCGCACTGCCGGCAGGGACGCCACCATGGACGCCCCGGCACCGACCGTCTCGGTGCGGATGACATTGCTGACGTCCTCACCTTCGAGAATGATCTGTTGCAGCTTACCCGGCTCGGCGGCGATGAACTGCACATCCAGATGGGCGGCCAGGGCCTTGAGCAGCTCTTCGTTGGTCAGGTCGACACCGTGGTTGCTGGCGTTGAACGCCAGCAGGCGGTAAAGCGCGCCGGAATCCAGCAGCCGCCAGCCCAGTTCGCGCGCCAACAGGCCCGCGACGGTGCCCTTGCCCGAGCCGCTCGGGCCATCGATGGTGATGACCGGCGCTTGCAAATTCACGACTTGCCCTCTTCTGCCACGCGGATACCCACTTCGGCGCACAGCGCGAGGAAGTTGGGGAACGAGGTGGCGACGTTGGCGCAATCATGGATGCGGATTGGCGCGCTGGCGCGCAGCGAGGCAACGCTGAAGGCCATGGCGATACGGTGGTCGCCGTGGCCATGCACTTCGCCACCGCCAATCTGGCCACCGTCGATGATGATGCCGTCGGGGGTCGGCTCGCACTTCACGCCCAGGGCGATCAGGCCGTCGGCCATTACCTGGATACGGTCGGACTCTTTCACCCGCAGCTCTTCGGCGCCACGCAGCACGGTACGCCCTTCGGCACAGGCAGCGGCCACGAACAGCACCGGGAATTCGTCGATGGCCAGCGGCACCAGGTGCTCAGGGATATCGATACCCTTGAGCTTGGCACCGCGCACACGCAGGTCAGCCACTGGCTCGCCGCCGACTTCACGCTGGTTTTCCAGGGTGATGTCGCCGCCCATCAGGCGCAGGATGTCGATGACACCGGTGCGGGTCGGGTTGATGCCGACATGTTCGAGCACCAGTTCGGAGCCCTGGGCAATGGATGCTGCCACCAGGAAGAACGCAGCCGAGGAGATGTCTGCGGGCACTTCGATGCGGGTGGCGGTGAGCTTGCCGCCGGACTGCAGCGAAGCCACCGGGCCGTTGGACTCCACCGCATAGCCGAAGCCGCGCAGCATGCGCTCGGTGTGGTCACGGGTGGGCGCAGGCTCGGTAACGGTGGTTTTGCCTTCGGCGTACAGGCCGGCCAACAGCAGGCAGGATTTGACCTGGGCACTGGCCATCGGCAGCGTGTAGGTCAGCGCCTTGAGCGTGTGGCCACCGCGAATGGTCAGTGGTGGGCGGCCGTCCGGGCCGGTTTCGACCACAGCACCCATTTCGCGCAGCGGGTTGGCCACGCGGTTCATCGGGCGCTTGGACAGCGAGGCATCGCCGGTCATGGTCACGTCGAACGACTGGCCGGCCAGCAGGCCCGAGAGCAGGCGCATGGAGGTGCCGGAGTTGCCCACGTAGATCGGCCCGGGTGGTGCCTTGAGGCCGTGCAGGCCAACACCGTGGATGGTCACGCGGCCGTGGTTCGGGCCTTCGATGACCACCCCCATGTCACGGAAAGCCTGAAGGGTCGCCAGGGCGTCCTCACCTTCGAGGAAGCCTTCGACTTCGGTCGTGCCTTCGGCCAGGGAGCCGAGCATGATCGAACGGTGGGAAATCGACTTGTCGCCCGGTACGCGGATTCGCCCGGTCAGGCGGCCACCCGGTTGGGCCAGGAAAATCAGATCGTTGGCGTTCATAGCGTCCACATAGGCCCGGCGGGCCAAGATTTTACTGAAATGCTCGCGGGCAACCCGAGCGCGGGTGAATACACCCAGCAACTGGTGCCCGTCCCCTGCATCGACCGCGTCGCGCAAGGCGTCGAGGTCGCTGCGAAAAGTGTCCAGGGTGCGCAGGACAGCCTCGCGGTTGGCGAGGAAGATGTCATGCCACATGGTCGGGTCGCTGCCAGCGATTCTGGTGAAATCGCGGAAACCACCGGCAGCGTACCGGAAGATCTCAAGGTTTTCATTGCGCTTGGCCAATGAATCGACCAGGCCGAAGGCCAGCAGGTGCGGCAGGTGGCTGGTGGCGGCCAGCACTTCGTCGTGGCGCTCGACCGGCATGTGCTCCACGTCGGCCTCCAGCGCACGCCACAGGCGGTCGACCAGGGCCAGGGCGGCCGGGTCGGTTTCGGGCAGCGGCGTGAGGATGACCTTGTGGCGGCGGAACAGGGTGGCGTTGGAGGCCTCTACCCCGCTCTGCTCGGAGCCGGCGATGGGGTGGCCGGGGACGAAGTGGCGCAGGCGGTCGCCGAACACCTCACGCGCAGCACGCACCACATTGCCTTTGGCGCTGCCGACGTCGGTGATGACGGCGCTGCCCAGGTCCAGTTGCGCCAGGCGCGCCAGGAGCTTTTCCATGGCCAGGATCGGTACCGCCAGCTGGATGACGTCGGCGCCGACACAGGCGGCGGCGAGATCTTCTTCGCAGCGGTCGACCACACCTAGGGCCACAGCTTGCTTGCGTGAAGGGGCGTCCAGGTCGACGCCGACCACTTCGCGGCACAGGCCGCTTTCACGCAGGCCTTTGGCGAAGGAGCCGCCGATCAGGCCCAGGCCTACGACGACGAGGCGGCCGATGAGCGGTGCGGGGTTGTTTTTTGCTGCATTTACCACTGGTTCGAACCCTGTTCAGAAATCAGGACAGTCTTTGGGACCGCAGGGGGCTGCGTTGCAGCCCATCGCGACACAAGGCCGCTCCTACAAGGGATTGCAGACGCCTGTAGGAGCGGCCTTGCGTCGCGATGGGGCGCAAAGCGCCCCCAACAACCTTGAATCAAAGCACCGCCTTTGGATACGAGCCCAGCACCTTCAGCGCCACAGCCTCTTGGCTGATCTTCTCCAGCACGGCCTTGATCAGCGGGTCGCGGTGGTGGCCTACGAAGTCGATGAAGAACACGTAGGTCCACTTGCCACTGCGCGACGGGCGGGTCTCGATGCGGGTCAGGTCGATGCCGTTGTCGTGGAACGGCACCAGCAGTTCGTGCAGGGCACCTGGCTTGTTGCTCATCGAAACGATGATCGAGGTCTTGTCGTCACCGGTCGGCGGCACTTCCTGGTTGCCGATCATCAAGAAGCGCGTGGAGTTGTCCGGGCGGTCTTCGATCTTCTCGGCCAGGCGGGTCAACCCGTACAGGTTGGCGGCCATGTCGCCGGCGATCGCCGCCGAATTCCACTCGCCCTTGACCCGCTTGGCGGCCTCGGCATTGCTCGACACCGCCACGCGTTCCACGTTCGGGTAGTGCGCGTCCAGCCATTTGCGGCACTGGGCCAGCGACTGGGCATGCGAGTAGATGCGGGTGATGCTGTCGGTCTTGGTGCTTTCGCCCACCAGCAGGTGATGGTGAATGCGCAGCTCGACTTCGCCGCAGATCACCATGTCGTGCTCGAGGAAGCTGTCCAGGGTGTGGCTGACCGCACCCTCGGTGGAGTTTTCCACCGGCACCACGCCGAAATTGACAGCGCCGGCCGCCACTTCGCGGAACACTTCATCGATGGCAGCCATCGGGCGGCTGATCACGGCGTGGCCGAAGTGCTTCATGGCCGCGGCCTGGGTGAAGGTGCCTTCCGGCCCCAGGTAGGCGATTTTCAGCGGCTCTTCCAGGGCCAGGCACGACGACATGATTTCGCGGAACAACCGCGCCATCTCTTCGTTGCCCAGCGGCCCCTTGTTGCGCTCCATCACGCGCTTGAGCACAGCAGCTTCACGCTCAGGGCGGTAGAACACCGGCTGCTCGCCTTCGGCCAGCGAGGCGGTCTTGACCTTGGCCACTTCCTGGGCGCAACGGGCGCGGTCGCTGATCAGCTCGAGGATTTTCTCGTCGAGGCTATCGATGCGTACGCGCAGCGCCTTGAGCTCATGTTCGGACATCAGCCGTGCTCCTTCTCGAATTCGGCCATGTAGGCCACCAGCGCCTCGACAGCGTCCAGGCCCAGGGCGTTGTAGATGGAAGCGCGCATGCCGCCCACCGAGCGGTGGCCCTTGAGGTTGAGCAGGCCACGGGCATCGGCGCCGGCCAGGAAGGCCTTGTCCAGGCGCTCATCGGCCAGGCGGAACGGCACGTTCATCCACGAACGGGCGTTGTGGCTGATGGGGTTGGTGTAGAACTCGCTGGCGTCGATGAAGCCGTACAGGCGGTCTTTCTTGGCGCGGTTGCGTTGCTCCATGGCGTCGACGCCACCCTGCTCCTTGAGCCACTCGAAGACCAGGCCCGAGAGGTACCAGGAATAGGTGGCAGGGGTGTTGTACATCGAACCGTTGTCGGCCGAGACCTTGTAGTCGAGCATGGTCGGGCAGCTGCTGCGGGCGTGGCCCAGCAGGTCTTCACGAACGATCACCACCACCAGGCCGCTCGGGCCGATGTTCTTCTGCGCGCCGGCGTAGATCAGGCCGTACTGCGACACGTCGATCGGGCGCGAGAGAATGTCGGAGGACATGTCGACCACCAGCGGAACGTCACCGGTTTGCGGCACCCAGTCGAACTGCAGGCCGCCGATGGTCTCGTTGGAGGCGTAGTGAACGTACGCTGCGTTCTTGGTCAGCTGCCACTCGTTCTGGCCAGGGATGGCCAGGTAGTCGTATGGCTTGGCGCTGGCGGCGACGTTGACGTTGCCGAAACGGCGCGCTTCTTCGATGGCCTTTTTCGACCAGATACCGGTTTCGACGTAGTCGGCAGTGCCGTTCTCCGGCAGCAGGTTCAGCGGGATTTCGGCGAACTGCTGGCTGGCACCGCCCTGCAGGAACAGGACTTTGTAGTTGGAGGGGACGGACAGCAGGTCACGCAGGTCCTGCTCGGCCTTTTCGGCGATGGCCACGTAATCGTCGCTGCGATGGCTCATTTCCATCACCGACAAGCCCTTGCCATGCCAGTCCAGCATTTCGGCCTGGGCGCGCTGCAAGACAGCTTCAGGAAGCGCGGCAGGGCCTGCGCAGAAGTTAAAGGCTCGTTTGCTCACATCCACTCTCGCTCTGCCAAATAGAACAAAATCGTTTGTTGCAGGCCGCGCACCCCTGTAGGAGCGGCCTCGTGTCGCGAAAGGGCTGCGCAGCAGCCCCCGCGATAGTTATTGCGCTGCTTAACCCTGGGACCGCCAGGCGACCCTTTCACGACACAAGGCCACCCCAAAAAAAGGCAGGTCCTGCTGTTGCCTGCTGTAATCAGTCAAACGGGGCGACCTTGGTCGCCCCGTTCGGGTTGTTGCGCTTGCTTACTCTTGCGGTGCCTCTTCGGCGCCCGCATTGTCATCGTCCGCCGCTTCCGGCGCATCGAGCTCCACGCCCTCCTCGTCCGCCCCGACCAGTTCGTCGAGCTCTTCCTCGGAAGGTTCCTGGATACGCTCCAGGCCTACCAGCGTTTCGTCTGCGGCCAGCTTGATCAAGGTCACGCCCTGAGTGTTACGGCTCAAGCTGGAAACTTCGCCAACCCGTGTGCGCACCAGCGTGCCCTGGTCGGAGATCAGCATGATCTCTTCACCTTCCTGCACCTGGATAGCACCGATCAGCAGGCCATTGCGCCCCTTGGTGCCCATGGCGATCACGCCCTGGCCACCACGGCCGCGGCGCGGGAACTTGGACAGCGGGGTACGCTTGCCGAAGCCACGCTCGGACGCGGTAAGGATCTGCGCACCAGACTCCGGGATCAGCATCGAGATGATCTGCTGCCCCTTGCCCAGCTTCATGCCGCGCACACCACGGGCGGTACGGCCCATTTCGCGCACCACGCTCTCGGCAAAGCGGATCACCTTGCCGGCGTCGGAGAACATCATGACTTCCTTGGCGCCGTCGGTGATTGCCGCAGCAATCAGGGTGTCGCCTTCCTTCAGCTTCAAGGCGATCAGGCCATTGGAGCGCGGACGGGCGAACTGCACCAGCGGGGTTTTCTTGACGGTACCTGAAGCGGTGGCCATGAAGATGTACGCGCCGGTCGGCTCGGCCACCCACTCAGGGGTTTCGCCGTCTTCTTCGTCGATTTCTTCAGCCTCGACCACTTCGCCTTCGATCACGCCCTCGTCGCCGTCTTCCAGCTCTTCATCCGGGTCGGCGCTCTGCTGCAGGGCCTCGAGGTCGATCTGCAGCATGGCGGTGATGCGCTCACCCTCCTCCAGCGGCAGCAGGTTGACCAGCGGGCGGCCACGCGCGGCGCGGGATGCCTCAGGGATCTCGTAGGTCTTCTTCCAGTACACCTTGCCCTTGCTGGAGAACAGCAGCAGGGTGGCGTGGCTGTTGGCGACCAGCAGGTGCTCGATGTAGTCCTCGTCCTTCACGCCGGTCGCCGACTTGCCTTTGCCGCCACGGCGCTGGGCCTGGTAAGCGGACAACGGCTGGGTCTTGGCATAGCCACCGTGGGAGATGGTCACCACGCGCTCTTCTTCAGGGATCATGTCGCCGTAGTTGAGGTCGTGGCTGGCGTTGAGAATCTCGGTGCGGCGCGCATCGCCGTATTCGGCGCGGATCGCTTCGAGTTCTTCGCGGATCACTTCCATCAGGCGCTCGGCGCTGCTGAGGATGCGGATCAGTTCGCCGATCTGCTCGAGGATTTCCTGGTACTCGGCCAGCAGCTTCTCGTGCTCCAGGCCGGTCAGGCGGTGCAGGCGCAGGTCGAGGATCGCCTGGGCCTGTTCCGGCGACAGGTAGTACTTGCCATCGCGCAGGCCGTATTGCTCGGGCAGGTCTTCAGGGCGGCAGGAATCGGCGCCGGCGCGCTCGACCATGACCTGCACGGCACTGGATTCCCAGGCAGTGGCAATCAGCGCTTCCCGGGCTTCGGACGGCGTCGGCGAGGCTTTGATCAGCGCGATGACCGGGTCGATGTTGGACAGCGCGACCGCCTGGCCTTCAAGGATATGGCCACGTTCACGGGCCTTGCGCAGCTCGAACACGGTACGGCGCGTGACCACTTCACGGCGGTGGCGGACGAACGCTTCGAGCAGGTCCTTGAGGTTGAGCACGCGCGGGCGGCCGTCGATCAGTGCCACCACGTTGATGCCGAACACGCTCTGCAGCTGGGTTTGCTGGTAGAGGTTGTTGAGCACCACCTCCGGCACCTCGCCGCGGCGCAGCTCGATGACGATGCGCATGCCGTCCTTGTCGGACTCGTCGCGCAGCTCGGTGATGCCTTCGATCTTCTTGTCTTTGACCAGCTCGGCGATCTTCTCGATCAGGCGCGCCTTGTTCAGCTGGTACGGCAGCTCGGTGACGACGATCTGCTGGCGGCCACCGACCTTGTCGATGTCTTCGATCTCGGAGCGCGCACGCATGTAGATGCGGCCACGGCCGGTACGGTACGCCTCGATGATGCCCTGGCGGCCGTTGATGATGCCGGCAGTCGGGAAGTCGGGGCCGGGGATGAACTGCATCAGCTCGTCGACGGTGACTTCAGGGTTGTCGATCAGCGCCAGGCAGCCATCGATGACTTCACCGAGGTTGTGCGGCGGAATGTTGGTCGCCATGCCCACGGCGATACCGCTGGAACCGTTGACCAGCAGGTTGGGGATGCGGGTGGGCATGACCGCCGGGATCTGCTCGGTGCCGTCGTAGTTGGGCACCCAGTCGACGGTTTCCTTGTGCAGGTCGGCCAACAGCTCGTGGGCCAGCTTGGCCATGCGCACTTCGGTGTATCGCATCGCCGCGGCGTTGTCGCCGTCGACCGAACCGAAGTTGCCCTGGCCGTCGACCAGCAGGTAGCGCAGCGAGAATGGCTGGGCCATACGCACGATGGTGTCGTAGACCGCAGTGTCGCCGTGCGGGTGGTACTTACCGATCACGTCACCGACCACACGGGCGGATTTCTTGTACGGCTTGTTCCAGTCGTTGCCCAGTTCGCTCATCGCAAAGAGAACGCGACGATGCACGGGCTTCAAGCCGTCACGTGCATCGGGCAGCGCTCGCCCGACAATCACGCTCATCGCGTAGTCGAGGTAAGACTGTCTCAGTTCGTCTTCGATATTGACCGGGAGGATTTCTTTGGCCAGTTCGCCCATGAGAAGCCTGATTCCTTTTTCTGGTGAAACTTCGCAGCTCCATCAAGGGCCGAACGAAGCTCGCCGCCGCAGCGCATAAGGGTGCGACGACTTACGACAAATCAATGAGTTGTGCCATGGATCTGCGCAATGAAGGCCGCCGTCATGGGCGGTCTTGGAAACTGCCGGATGTTATCACAAAGGCAGTAGCGGGGGGGAGATATGGCCCAGGGGGTGGAAGGGGGTTTTGTGGGAATTGTTGACGTGATTGGCGCTGATGCCGGATTACCGGCGCTCGGCCTCCCACACTCCCTCTCCCACCCCACCCCAAACGGTCAATGCAGGCGTTTGCGGCACATCAATTGTGCCAATTTGGCGGTATCCGGCCGTTCAACGACGCCCTTCTCAGTCACGATCACATCGATCAGGTCAGCCGGGGTCACGTCGAACACCGGATTGAACACCTCCACCTGCGGTGCCACGCGGGTGCCGGCGTAATCCAGCAATTCGTCGGCATCACGTTCTTCCAGCGGGATGTCTTCACCTGTGGCCAGGTTGAGGTCGATGCTGGTGCTGGGCGCCACCACCATGAACCGCACACCATGGTGCATGGCGCTCACCGCCAGCTGGTAGGTGCCGATCTTGCTCGCCACGTCGCCGTTGGCGGCAATGCAATCAGCGCCGACCACCACCCAGGTGATGCCCTTGCTTTTCATCAGGTGGGCCAGCGCCGAATCGGCGCAAAGGGTCACCGGAATGCCTTCATTGGCCAGCTCCCAGGCGGTCAGGCGCGAACCCTGCAGCCAGGGCCGGGTTTCGCCGGCATAGACGCGCTCGACCATGCCTTCGAGAAAGCCTGCGCGGATCACCCCCAACGCCGTACCGAAACCGCCACTGGCCAGGGCACCGGCGTTGCCGTAGGTCAGCAGGGCCTGCTCGCTGCCCTGGTGGCGGCGGATCAGCTCGATGCCCTGCTGGGCCATGGTCAGGTTGGCCTCACGGTCGCTTTCGTGAATGGCCACGGCCTCGGCCTCCAGCGCGGCCAGCACATCCTCGCCTGGGCGCAGGCGCTGCAGGCGCTCACGCATGCGGTTGAGCGCCCAGAACAGGTTGGCGGCGGTAGGCCGCGCCTCGGCCAGGCTGAGGAAATCCTCCTCCAGGTCCATTTCCCAGTCGCCGCCCTCGGCCAGGCGCTCTTCCAGGGCCAGCACCAGGCCATAGGCGGCAGCAATGCCGATGGCCGCCGCACCCCGCACAGCCATGTCGCGGATCGCCGCCGCCACCTGCGCAACATTGTCGCAGGCCAGCCAGCGTTCTTGCGAAGGCAGCAGGCGCTGGTCGAGCAGGTGCAAGGCGCCGTGGTGCCACCGGATACCGGTCACCTTCTCCGCCGCCATAAGTCGCTCGCGCATCACCTCTCCCTGACTTTCGCATATCAAAAGCGGACGATTATAGCGACCAACAGCCTTGGGCGCTCGGGTATACTCCGGCGCAATTCGTAGAAGTTTCAGAGGACTGTTCAATGAGCAACGTCGACCACGCCGAAATCGCCAAGTTTGAAGCCTTGGCGCACCGCTGGTGGGACCGCGAGAGCGAGTTCAAGCCGCTGCACGACATCAATCCGCTGCGCGTCAACTGGATCGACGAGCGCGTCAGCCTGGCCGGCAAGAAGGTGCTGGACGTCGGCTGCGGCGGCGGCATCCTCAGCGAAGCCATGGCCTTGCGCGGCGCCACCGTCACCGGCATCGACATGGGCGAAGCGCCCCTGGCCGTGGCCCAGCTGCACCAGCTGGAGTCGGGCGTGGAGGTGGAGTACCGGCAGATTACCGCCGAGGCCCTGGCTGAAGAGATGCCCGAGCAGTTCGATGTGGTCACCTGCCTTGAAATGCTCGAGCACGTGCCCGACCCGTCCTCGGTCATCCGCGCCTGCTACCGCATGGTCAAGCCGGGTGGCCAGGTGTTCTTCTCGACCATCAACCGCAACCCCAAGGCCTACCTGCTGGCCATCATCGGCGCCGAATACATCCTCAAGATGCTGCCGCGCGGTACCCACGACTTCAAGAAGTTCATCCGCCCTTCCGAGCTGGGTGCCTGGAGCCGCGTGGCCGGCCTTGAGGTCAAGGACATCATCGGCCTGACCTACAACCCGCTGACCAAGCACTACAAGCTCAGCAGCGATGTGGACGTCAACTACATGATCCAGACCCTGCGCGAGGAATGAGCATGCGTTTGCGAGCGGTACTTTTTGACATGGACGGCACCCTGCTCGACACGGCGCCGGACTTCATCGCCATTTGCCAGGCCATGCTCGCCGAGCGCGGCCTGCCGGCCATCGACGACAAGCTGATCCGCGACGTGATTTCCGGCGGCGCGCGGGCGATGGTCGCCGCGACCTTCGCCATGAGCCCGCAGGATGAAGGTTTCGAGGCCCTGCGCCTGGAGTTCCTCGAGCGCTACCAGCGTGACTGCGCGGTGCACAGCAAGCTGTTCGACGGCATGGGCGAATTGCTGGCCGACATCGAGCGGGGCAACCTGTTGTGGGGCGTGGTGACCAACAAGCCGGTCCGCTTCGCCGAGCCGATCATGCAGCGCCTGGGCCTGGCCGAGCGTTCGGCACTGCTGATCTGCCCGGATCACGTGAAAAACAGCAAGCCCGACCCGGAGCCGTTGATCCTGGCCTGCAAGACCCTGAACCTGGACCCGGCCAGCGTGCTGTTCGTCGGCGACGACCTGCGCGACATCGAGTCGGGCCGCGATGCCGGCACCCGCACGGCGGCTGTGCGCTACGGCTATATTCACCCAGAAGACAACCCGAACAACTGGGGCGCCGACGTGGTGGTGGACCACCCGCTGGAACTGCGCAAGGTGCTCGACAGCGCCCTGTGCGGGTGCTGATCTTTTAGCGGCAAGCTGCAAGCTTCAACTCAAGGACAAACGCATGTTCGACTATACCGCCCGCCCCGACCTGCTCAAGGGCCGCGTCATCATGGTCACCGGTGCTGGCCGTGGCATCGGTGCAGCGGCCGCCAAGGCTTATGCCGCCTTGGGCGCCACTGTGCTGCTGCTGGGCAAGACCGAAGCCAACCTGAACGAGGTCTACGATGAAATCGAGGCCGCCGGCCACCCGCAGCCGGTGGTGATCCCGTTCAACCTGGAAACCGCCCTGCCCCACCAGTACGACGAACTGGCGGTAATGGTCGAGGAACAGTTCGGCCGCCTGGACGGGCTGCTCAACAATGCCTCGATCATCGGCCCGCGCACGCCGCTGGAGCAGCTCTCGGGCGACAACTTCATGCGGGTGATGCACATCAACGTCGATGCCACGTTCATGCTCACCAGCACCCTGCTGCCGCTGCTCAAGCTGTCGGAGGACGCCTCGGTGGTGTTCACCTCCAGCAGCGTCGGGCGCAAGGGCCGGGCTTACTGGGGCGCTTATGGCGTGTCCAAATTCGCTACCGAAGGCCTGATGCAGACCTTGGCAGACGAACTGGAAGGTGTGGCACCGGTGCGTTCCAACAGCATCAACCCCGGGGCTACCCGCACGGCGATGCGGGCCCAGGCCTACCCGAGCGAGAACCCGCAGAACAACCCGCTGCCTGAAGAGATCATGCCGGTGTACTGTACCTGATGGGGCCGGACAGTACCGGCGTGAATGGGCAGGCCTTTAACGCTCAGTAGGGCTTGAAACCGATGGGGCCGCTTTGCGGCCCTTCGCGACACAAGGCCGCTCCTACAGCGGTGCCGTTGAATCCGGCATCAAATCTGTAGGAGCGGCCTTGTGTCGCGAAAGGGCTGCAAAGCAGCCCCAGGCATTCAGCCCGCAGCCAAGGTCGGGCGCATGCGCCCTTGCTGGCGGCCCTCCAGCTGCATGCACCGCTCCAGGAACAGGTACATGCAGTCATAACTTTTGCAGATCGCCTTGCGCAGTTCGTTGCGCAACCCCAAGGTCGGGTTTTCGCCAGCCAGGGTACAGATGATCTCCAACGCCTCCCACGGGTGCGCATCGTCATACTGCGCATGCATCTTCAACCACTTCATGGCGCGCTTGCGCTGGTCCTCCGGGAAGCCCATGGCGTAGGTGTCTTCAGCACAGACCACCGCCGACCACTCACCCGTCGCCCCTTCAATGGCATAGTTGGTAGCCGCCATGGCAATGGCCAGCGACTCGGTGGTACACACTCGCCAGCACCAGTCATTGAGGCCATTGAGCTCGGCGGGCACTTCCTGGGACTGCAGCTCGTGCAGGTGAATGCCATGGGCATGGCACCAGTGCACCCAGTAATCGGCATGGTGGAGCTCCACGCGGATATTGCGCATCAGCCAGCGCCGCGCCATGTCTTCGCCCGGGTGGCGGGCATAGCGGGTCTTGGTCAGGTTGTGGGCCATGTACAACGAAAACTGCTCGACCACCGGCCAGCCACCGATCAGGTACTGGCGTATGGTGGCTTGGCGCAACTGACCATCGCGCAGGCGCTGGTAGAACTCATGCTCCACCACCCGACGCTTGCCCGGGCGGCAATCTTCGATCAGTTGCTGGGCCCATTGGGGGTAACTGGCCGGGTCCATCAAAGGCCCGATACGGACGAATGCATCAATCACTTTTCAGCTCCTTGATCCCTGTGATTTACCAACGCTACTTCAGCGAAAGGTTCCAGGCGCCCGATGCAGCAGGGGCCGTGCAGCAATCCGTTGGCGCTGCAGACTGTCGCAAGTGAACACCTGCGGTCGTTCGATCAGATAGCCCTGGGCGTAGTCCACGCCGATCTCTTGCAAGGCCTGCTCGATCAACGGAGTTTCAACGAACTCGGCAATGGTCCGTTTACCCATGACGTGGCCGATGTGATTGATGACTTCGACCATGGCCCGGTTGACCGGATCATCAAGCATATCTTTGACAAAACTTCCGTCGATCTTCAAGAAGTCGACGGGTAAATGTTTCAAATAAGCGAATGACGACATTCCGGCACAAAAGTCATCCAGCGAGAACTTGCAACCCAGCCCTTTCAATTCATTGATGAACCGGATGGCACTGCCGAGGTTGGCAATGGCACTGGTCTCGGTGATCTCGAAGCAGATCAGCCGTGGCGGAATCGAATATTCGACGAACAGGCGCCGCAGGTACTCCAGGAACTTGTCGTCACCGATACTCGAACCCGACAGGTTGATGGCACACATCGACAGCGGGCCCTCGCGCCCCTCATCCAGGCACTGGCGAATGACCTGGAACACATTGCGCACCACCCAGCGGTCGATAGCGGTCATCAGGCCATAGCGCTCGGCCGCCGGGATGAAGCTGTCAGGCAGGATGGTGCGGCCGCTTTCGTCTTGCAGGCGCAACAAAATCTCGACATGCCCTGGCCCTTCAAGCGCGGTGAGTGCGGCGATTTCCTGGGCATACAGGCAGAAGCGGTTCTCCTCCAGAGCGACGTGCAGGCGCTGTATCCAGGCCATTTCACCAAACCGCATCGACAGTTCACTGTCATCGGCATGGTAGACCTGGATACGGTTGCGGCCCTTCTCCTTGGCCATGTAGCACGCCATGTCGGCTGCCCGCAGGGAGGCTTCCAGCGTGGCCGGGGCTTGCGCCATGTGCACCAGGCCGAT
The DNA here is from genome assembly GCF_003936645.1 of Pseudomonas sp. p106. Taxonomy (NCBI): domain Bacteria; kingdom Pseudomonadati; phylum Pseudomonadota; class Gammaproteobacteria; order Pseudomonadales; family Pseudomonadaceae; genus Pseudomonas; species Pseudomonas sp. p106. The sequence continues at coordinate 61,414 of NZ_RHQR01000012.1, read as the reverse complement.
ACTCACGGTGGTGACGAACGGCCTGCCTTTCCATACGAAGTGCAGGCTTTGCACCGCCTGGCGCAGGCTTTCGGCAATGCGCTCGGCCTGTTCGCCCGGGCAGTTTTCCAGCAGCACGCCAAACTCATCGCCCCCCAGCCGGGCCAGGGTGTCGCCTTCGCGCAGCACCGATTGCAGCACGGCGCAGATGTGCCGCAGCAATTCATCACCGGCGGCATGCCCACAGGTATCGTTGACCAGCTTGAACTGGTCGAGGTCAAGGAACATCAGCGAATGCCGCCCACCCTGGCGCACCAGGTCGTTCAGTGCCTGCTCCAGGCGGTACTCGAATTCACGGCGGTTGGCCAGGCCGGTCAGGGCGTCATGGGTAGCCTGCCAGGACAGGTTGGCGATGTACTGGCGCTCCTGGGTCATGTCATGCAGCACCAGGACAATGCCCGCCACCTGCCCGTTGTTGATGATGGGCGAACCCACCAGGTTGATCGAAACCGTGCTGCCATCCAGGCGCTGGATCAACCGTGCATGTTCGGCACCCCCTTTGAGGCTGCCGCTGAGCACCTGTTCGAGCAAGGTGCTGCTGTCGTTCTGGGCCTGCTCGTCCACCAGGCTGAACAGTGCTGTCAACGGCAGCCCCACGGCCTGGCCTGCCTGCCAATGGGTGAGTTGCTCGGCCGCCGGGTTCATGTAGCCGATGCTGCCATCGACATCGGTGGTGATCACAGCATCGCCGATCGCCTGCAGGGTAATCTGCGCGCGTTCCTTTTCTTCCTGCAGGGCGCTGGCGAAGGCCTGGCGCTGGGCCAGCAGCTTGCTCGAACGGCGCCAGGCAAAGGTGATGAGAAACAGCGCGGTGAGCAGGTTGGTGACCAACAGCACGCGCAACAGCATGCGCGAGCCCTCGCCCAGGGCATCGCTGAAGGCTTTGGCTGCCGGGGTCACGCCTTCGTTGATGGCGACGATGCGGGCGCGCCATTGGCTGACCTGGCGCGGGCCGGCATGGCCGCTGGCAAAACCCTCGCGCATCTCGTTGGCCAACACATCCAGTTGCTTGAGGTAATCGTCACCGACATTCCAGTAGGCGATCGCCGCCTGCACATAGCTGATCTGGCTGAAATTGCGGTAGAACCAGATGATACGGTCGACGTCGTCGGGGTGATTGCCGCCTTGCAGTACGGCCTGGCGCGCGACGTCAAGGTCTGGATCAGGCAGGTCGAGCACCTCACGCATCTGCCGATCACCGTGGGGCACAGTGATGACCTGACGATAGCGCTGGTAGGTGCGTTCATCGCCAGTATCGGCATACAGGTTCAGGTAATAGATGGCGTCTTTCTGTGCCTTGGACCACAGGCTTTCGCCGGCGACATAGGCACGCACAGCCGACAGCGCGTACAGGCTGAAGCTGCCCAACAGGACCTGGAAGACTACAACGGCGATGAAGGGCCAGATGATACCCAGCAGCCTTGGCGCCTCTAGTGTGCGATGTCCCTTCATGAAGTCCCTGTCACAGAGCAGATAAGGCTCGAACCAACCAGACAAGCTCAGCGTAGGCCATTTGCCATCTGTGTGGAGGGAATTTTGAGTGGCAAGCTGCAAGCTTGCCGCTTGGGTCAGGTCTGCTGCAGATGCCCGTACAGCTTGGCATACAAGCCGCCCTCGGCGATCAACTGCTGGTGGCCGCCATCCTCGGCCACGTGCCCGCCGTCGAACACCAGCACACGGTCGGCCTGCTTCACCGCCGAAAGGCGGTGGGCGATGATCAGCGTGGTACGGCCACTGAGAAAGCGCGCCAGGGCCTGGTGCAGGTTGTACTCGGTGGCGGCGTCCAGCGCCGAGGTGGCCTCGTCGAGGATTACCACCTTCGGCTCGGCCAGGACCATGCGGGCAATCGCCAGGCGCTGGCGCTGGCCGCCGGACAGGCGCACACCAGAGCGGCCGACCACGCTGTCCAGCCCTTGCGGCAAGGCGCCAATGGTGGCGTCCAGCTGGGCGATGCGCAGCGCCTGCCAGCAGGCCTCGTCCGTGCAGTCGCGGCCCATGGTCAGGTTGGCGCGTACCGTGTCGTTGAACAGCGAAGGGTGCTGCAGCACAACTGCCACATTTTCACGCAAGGTCTCCAGGCCGATTTCCTGCAGGCTGGCACCGCCAAAACGGATGGTCCCGGCCTGGGCGCTGTACAGGCCCAGCAGCAATTGCACCAGGGTACTTTTGCCGCCGCCACTGGCGCCGACGATGGCGACCTTTTCGCCCGGGGCGATGGACAGGTCCAGGTGCTCGAGCACCGGCTCGTCGGCATAGGCGAAGCGCAGGTCGCGCACTTCGATGCCAACCGTTTCACGGCCGGCAAACGGGTCGCGGGCAGCCGGGTATTGCGGCTCGTCATCACGCGCCAGCAACTCGTTGAGCCGGTTCAGGGCGCCGCCTGCGGCATAGTAGGCATATTGCAGGTTGAGCAACTGCTCGACCGGGCCGATCATGAACCACAGGTAGCTGAACACGGCCAGCATCTGCCCGATCGACAGGTCGGAGAACAGCACCGTGAGCATGGCCGCAGCACGGAAGATATCGATACCGAACTGGAACAGCAGGCCACTGGCACGGCCACTGGCATCGCTTTTCCATTGCGAATCCACGGCGTAATCGCGCACTTCGCGGGCGCGCAGGCCCAGGCGGCCGAGGAAGTAGCCCTGGCGATTGCTGGCGCGGATTTCCTGGATGGCATCCAGGGTTTCGGCCAGCGCCTGGGTGAACCGCGAGGTGCTGTCGTTTTCGAGTTTTTTAAGGTGTTTGACGCGCTTGCCCAACTGCACGGTGAAGTAGATCACCAGCGGGTTGAACAACAGGATCAGCAAGGCCAGCTGCCAGTGCATCCAGATCAGGATCGCCGCCGTGCCGGTCAGGGTCAGCATGGCCACCAGGAAGCGGCTCAGGGTTTCGCCGACGAACTTGTCGAGGGTCTCCAGGTCGGTGACCAGGTGCGTGGTCACGGTGCCGCTGCCCAGGCTTTCGTACTCCTTGAGCGAGATACGCTTGAGCCGCTCGATCAGGCGGATGCGCAGGCGATAGACGATGTCTTTGGCAAGGCCGGCGAACAGCTTGGCCTGCACCACGTTGAAGCCCAACGCGGCCACGCGCAGGCAAAGGGTAACGACCAGCATCAGGCCGATATAACCGGCCGCCACCTGCCAACCGCTGGGCAGCAGGTGGTTCATGAACTTCAGCGCGCCATCGCCGTGGCCCAGCAGTACTTCGTCGACCAGCAGGGGCAGCAGCAACGGTATCGGCACGCTGCAGCAGGCCGCCAGCACGGCCACCAGGTTGGCGGCCCAGAGGTGTTTCTTGTGGTGCAGTGCCAAGCGGCGGATTTGCGCCCAGCTCAGCCGGTCAGGCACAGCAGCGGGCTTCCCTGGCACCGGGTCGGGCGAGCCGGGCAGGTCAAGCACAAGCGGCCTGCTGTAGCCAGCGGCCAAGCAAGGGCTGCAGGCTTTGCAGCGGCTGGTAGCCGTTGGTCAACAGGGCGAGCTGGCCGTTGCGCTCCGCCAGCAGCGTTGGAAAACCGGCAATCCCCAGGTCCTGTACCCAGCTGAAATCGGCTGCAGTGGCAGCGCGCACGTCGGCACGCAGCAGGGCATCGGCGAAGGTTGCCCGATCGAACCCGGCCTGCTCGGCCAGCTCGACCAGCTGCGGCGCGGTGGTGACGTCCAGGCCCTGCTGGTAGAACCCACGCTGGATCAGTGCCAGCAGCGGCCAGACGCGCTCGGCGTCCAGTTCGCGGGCGGCTACAAGGGCGCGGCAGGCAGGCTCGGTGTCGTAGACGAAGCCATCGGGCATGGCACCTTCGAACGCGAACGGCTGCCCGGTGGCCTCGGCCACCGCCTGCCAATGCTCGAGGATGTACTTGCGGGTCGAGGCGTCCAGCGGGCTGGCACCGCGGCGCAACCCACCCGGCACCACCCGGGTGGCCACGCCCGCTTCACGCGCCTGGGCGATAAGGGCCTGGGCCACCGGTGCAAAACCCCAGCACCAGGAGCACATCGGGTCCATCACATAGAGCAGGCGGGTAGTCATGCAATCAGGCCTCGGCTTTGTAGTTGTAACCGATCGGGTGCGGCAGGTTGCGGGCCTTGGCCAGCTCGATCTGCTTCTGCCGGTCGATGGCGCTGCGCCGGGTCTTTTCGCTCAGGCTGTCCCAGCAGTGCGGGCAGCTCACGCCTGGCGAATAGTGCTCGGACGCGCGGTCCTGGGCGTTGACCGGGTGGCGGCAGGCATGGCACTGGTCATACTCGCCTTCGGTCAGGTCATGGCGCACCGTGACGCGGTTGTCGAAGACAAAGCAGTCGCCGTCCCACAGGCTTTCTTCCTGGGGTACTTCCTCGAAGTATTTCAGGATGCCGCCCTTAAGATGATAGACCGCCTCGAAGCCTTCACCGAGCATGTAGCTGGAGGCTTTTTCACAGCGGATGCCGCCGGTGCAGAACATGGCGACCTTCTTGTGCTTGCTGGGGTCGAAGTTGGCCTTGATGTACTCGGGGAACTCGCGGAAGGTCTCGGTCTTGGGGTCGATTGCGCCCTTGAAGGTGCCGATGGCCACTTCGTAGTCGTTGCGGGTGTCGATCAGCAGTACTTCCGGGTCGCTGATCAGGGCATTCCAGTCTTTGGGATCGACGTAGGTACCAACGGCATTGTTCGGGTCCACGCCCGGCACGCCGAGGGTGACGATCTCTTTCTTGAGCTTGACCTTGGTGCGGTAGAACGGCTGCTCGTCGCAGTAGGATTCCTTGTGGTCGACATCGACCAGGCGCGGGTCGCTGCGCAGCCAGGCGAGCAGGCCATCGATGCCTTCGCGGGTGGCCGAAACGGTGCCGTTGATGCCCTCGTTGGCCAGCAGCAGGGTGCCTTTGACGCCATTGTCGAGCATGGCCTTGAGCAGGGGCTCGCGCAGCTCTACGTAGTCTTCAAGGGTGACGAACTTGTACAGCGCCGCCACGACGATCGGGTGGGTCATTGCGTTGAATCTCCAGGTGGTTGCCCTCGTAAGGGGCGGACCGGGTTTGACAAAAAGCTGGGGGGCCGCTTTGCGCCCCTTTCGCGACACAAGGCCGCTCCTACAGGTGAATACATAACCCCTGTAGGAGCGGCCTTGTGTCGCGAAAGGGCCGCAAAGCGGCCCCCCGGATGTCGCGGATTGTACCAGAACGCCAAAAAGGATTCAGTGCTTGCCGCCACCTGCACACACCGGCGACGCAGGTGCAACACCCACCTTCGCCCACTCCTCGCTGGTGTAGGTGTGGATGGCCAGCGCATGGATCTGGCCCATCAGTTCACCCATGGTGGCGTACACCTTCTGGTGGCGCTTGACGCTGTTGAGCCCGGCAAACTGCTCGCTGACGATCACCGCCTTGTAGTGGGTTTCCTGGCCACGGCTGTGCATGTGGCTTTCGTTGAGCACTTCAAGGTGCTGCGGCGCCAGGGCGGCCAGCTGCTGCTCGATGCGTTGCTGCATGGTCATCGGGTATTACTCACTTCTTGGCCGGGGCGGCCTTGCCGGCATTGGGGTCAAGCTCTTTGGTCATGTCTTCGAGCAGCTTGTTGACCACCGGCACTGCCGGCTCCAGGCTTTGCTGGGTCAGCTGGGCCGACTGCTGGGTGACCTTGGGCATCTGGCTGAGGACTTTCTTGCCCAGCGGCGACTGGTAGAACTTGACCAGGTCCTTGAGCTCCTGCTCGGTGAAGGTCTGGGTGTACAGGTCAACCATCTTCGGCTTGAGCTTGTTCCAGCCGATGGCGCTGTCCAGCGCGGCGTTGGCCTTGGCCTGGTAGCTTTCCAGCACCGACTGCTTGGTGGCCGGGGCCTTGGTCTGGGCGAAGCGCTGGGCGAACATCTGCTGGACCTGCATGTACACCGGGGTGCCCAGCTTGTCAGCGTTGGCCAGGGTCAGGAACTTCTCGGCGGCAGCGTTGTGGCTGGCGGTGGCAGCGAGTACCTGGCCGCTGGCACAGGCCAGGGCGACGGCAGCACAGAGGGCACGGAGACGGGTCATTGCATATCCTTCAAGGAGGGGGAGGCGGTACCTCAGAGATGAGCATTCTGCTCCCGCCAGGGTGCAGCGCTCAAGTGGCACGACGAGCGATTGAACCGCTCGATCGCATGGGGGCCTAAACTGCTGATTCTGACTGACAAGGGAGTGAACGCAGCATGAGCCGTATCGAAACAGACAGCCTGGGCCCGGTCGAAGTTCCGGAGCACGCCTACTGGGGCGCGCAGACCCAACGCTCGCTCATCAACTTTGCCATTGGCAAGGAACGCATGCCGCTCCCGGTGCTGCACGCCCTGGCGCTGATCAAAAAAGCCGCAGCACGGGTCAACGACCGCAATGGCGACCTGCCAGCCGACATCGCCCGCTTGATCGAGCAGGCTGCCGACGAAGTGCTCGACGGCGAGCACGACGACCAGTTCCCGCTGGTGGTGTGGCAGACCGGCAGCGGCACGCAGAGCAACATGAACGTCAACGAGGTGATTGCCGGGCGGGCCAACGAGCTGGCCGGCAAAGGCCGCGGCGGCAAGGCGCCGGTGCACCCCAACGACCATGTCAACCGCTCGCAGAGCTCCAATGACTGCTTCCCTACCGCCATGCACATTGCCGCAGCACAGGCGGTGCACGAGCAACTGCTACCGGCGATCGCCGAGCTGTCTTCGGGGCTGGCGGAGCTGTCGGCGCGCCACCACAAACTGGTCAAGACTGGCCGCACGCACATGATGGATGCCACGCCCATCACCTTCGGCCAGGAGGTGTCGGCCTTCGTTGCCCAGCTCGACTACGCACAGCGCGCCATCCGCGCCACCTTGCCGGCGGTATGCGAACTGGCCCAGGGCGGCACTGCCGTGGGCACCGGGCTCAATGCCCCGCAGGGTTTCGCCGAAGCCATTGCCGCTGAACTGGCCGCCCTCTCCGGCCTGCCGTTCGTCACCGCGCCAAACAAGTTCGCCGCCCTGGCCGGCCACGAGCCGCTGACCAGCCTGGCGGGGGCGCTGAAGACCTTGGCGGTGGCCTTGATGAAAATCGCCAATGACTTGCGCCTGCTCGGCTCCGGGCCCCGCGCCGGGTTGGCCGAGGTGCGCCTGCCGGCCAACGAGCCGGGCAGCTCGATCATGCCAGGCAAGGTCAACCCGACCCAGTGCGAAGCGCTGTCGATGCTGGCCTGCCAGGTGCTGGGCAATGACGCGGCCATCGGTTTTGCCGCCAGCCAGGGGCACCTGCAGTTGAACGTGTTCAAGCCGGTGATCATTCATAACCTGCTGCAGTCGATCACGCTGCTGGCTGATGGCTGCCGCAACTTCCAGCAGCACTGCGTGGCCGGGATAGAGCCGGATACCGAACAGATGGCGGCGCACCTGGAGCGCGGGCTGATGCTGGTGACCGCGCTCAACCCGCATATCGGCTATGACAAAGCGGCAGAGATTGCCAAGAAGGCCTACAGCGAGGGCAAGACCCTGCGTGAGGCGGCGCTGGAATTGAAGTACCTGACCAATGAGCAGTTCGATGAGTGGGTGCGGCCGGAGAACATGCTGGCACCGGGTGGCAAGGGCTGATTGATTGGCTGGTACTTATGGCCCTATCGCCGGCAAGCCGGCTCCTACAAGGGTTTTGTGGGAGCCGGCTTGCCGGCGATAGGGCCGGAACAGGCTCTCAACCAACCTGAGCCAGGCGCGCCCTTCTCGCCCGCCACCCGGCCACCAGCGATGGCCCCAAGGCCACCAGGGTCGACCCCAGCACCACGGTCACCGCGCCTACATAGCCCAGGGCATTGATGTCTTCAGCCTGCACATACGCAGGCCACATCCAGGCCGCCACTGCCACCGCCACAAAGGTCACCAGTGGCGTCAGCGCCAGCGTGGCACTCACCCGCGATGCCTCCCAGTGCGCCAGTGCCTCGGCAAAAGCACCATAGGCCACCAGCGTGTTCAGGCAGCAGGCCAGCAGCAGCCAGCCTTGCAGGGGCGTCAACTGCAACGCCTCCAGCGGGTGCACCCAGGGTGTCAGCAGCGCGGCGCAGCTCAGGTAGATCACCATCATCACCTGCTGCGAATGCCACACCGTCAGTAGCTGCTTCTGGCTCAGGGCATAGAACACCCAGATACTGGTGGCCAGCAGGATGGTCAGCACGCCCGTGGTGTAGGTGCCCAGCGAGGTCAGCAGCTCTTCAAGGCGCTGGTTGAAGAACAGCCCGAAGCCGGCAAGCAGCACCAGCAGCCCCAGGCCTTGGCCCAGGCTGAAGCGCTCCTTGAACACGAACACGCTGGCCACCAGCAGCAGCACCGGGCCGATCTGCACCACCAATTGCGCAGTACCGGGGCTCAGCAGGTTCAGGCCGATCAGGTACAGCACGTAATTGCCCATCAGGCCGCACACGGCCACAGCCACCAGGCCTTTGCCTTTGGTGCCGAGCTTGCCGAACGAAGGCAAACGGCGCTTGGCTGCCAGCCAGGCGAACAGCAGGCCGCCGGACACCAGCAGGCGGAACCAGGTGACGGTCACCGGGTCGACCACCTGCAGCACTTGCTTGAGTTTGATTGGCAGGATGCCCCACAGCAGTGCGGTCAGAAGCGCCAGGGCCAGTCCATAGCTCCGGCGTCCGGATGTGATGTGCATAAAGTCCTCGGTCGAGCCCGTTGTAGGGTGCCTCGATTCTAAAGGCTTGCTACCTGCCAACGGGGAAAAAAGGCGGGAAAAGAATTCATCAGGTCATTCCCCTGCGGCATGGCGGCTGACTATTTCTTGTGTTTGGCAAACGCCGCTTCCAGGGCCTCATTGATGGTGCGCAACACCTTCACCCGTGCCCACCGCTTGTCATTGGCCTCGACCAGCGTCCATGGCGCGATCTCGGTGCTGGTGCGGTCGACCATGTCCCCCACTGCATCCACATACAGGTCCCACTTGTCGCGGTTGCGCCAGTCGTCCTCGGTGATCTTGTAGCGCTTGAACGGGATTTGCTCGCGCTCTTCAAACCGCTCCAGCTGGGTCTGCTGGTCGATCGCCAGCCAGAACTTGACCACTACCGCGCCGGCGTTCACCAACTGCTCCTCGAAATCATTGATTTCACCATAGGCACGCATCCAGTCGGCCGGGGTGCAGAACCCTTCGATGCGTTCCACCAGCACCCGGCCGTACCAGGAGCGGTCGAAGATGGTGAACTTGCCGCGTGCCGGAATGTGCCGCCAGAACCGCCACAGGTACGGCTGCGCACGCTCATCTTCGCTAGGGGCGGCGATCGGCACGATACGGTACTGGCGCGGGTCCAGCGCTGCCGCCACCCGGCGAATCGCCCCGCCCTTGCCTGCAGCATCATTACCCTCGAACACGGCCACCAGCGAGTGCCGGCGCATGTGCTTGTGGCGCAACAGGCCGGCCAGGCGAGCCTGCTCGGTCACCAGTTGCTCCTGGTAGTCCTGCTTGTCCAGGTGCAGGGTCATGTCCAGCGCGCCGACCAGGCTGCGCTGATCGATGCTGCGCCCCAGCGGCGCAATGTTGCCCTGGTGCTTGCCTTTGGGGTTGACGGCCAGTGCGGCCTGCAGGCTTTCCAGCAAGATGCGCCCAACGGCCAGGCTGCGGTAGTTGGGGTCGACCCCTTCAACTACATGCCACGGTGCATAGTCACGGCTGGTACGGCGCAACACCCGCTCGCCAAAACGCACGAAACGGTCGTAGGTCTGCGACTGTTGCCAGTCCAGCGGGCTGATGCGCCAGCTGTGCAAGGGGTCGTCCTTGAGCGACTTGAGCCGCGCTTTCATCTGTTTCTTGGACAGGTGGAACCAGAACTTGATGATCAGCGCACCTTCGTCGCAAAGCATCTGCTCCAGGCGCTCGGCACCGGTGATGGCCTGGTCGAGCACCGCATCCTTGAACTGCCCATGCACCCTGCCCTGCAGCATCTGGCTGTACCAATTGCCGAAAAACACGCCCATGCGCCCCTTTGGCGGCAGCGCCCGCCAGTAGCGCCAGGCGGGGGGCCGGGCCAGTTCTTCGTCGGTCTGCTGGTCGAAGGTGAGCACGTCGATCATGCGCGGGTCCATCCACTCGTTGAGCAGCTTGACCGTCTCGCCCTTGCCGGCGCCTTCGATGCCATTGATCAGCACGATCACCGGGAAGCGTGCCTGCTGCTTGAGTTCGTACTGGGCTTCGAGCAAAGCCTCGCGCAGCGCGGGCACTTCTGCCTCAAAGGTATCGTCGTCGATGCTGTGGCCAATTTCGGCGGATTCGAACATGCACTGGCTCCTTCAATGGATAAGCAAGATTAGCGGAATCCTGGCGGCAAGCGGCACGCTTCAAGCTGCAAGAAAACGCAGGCCGTGCCACCATCTGCTTTTTCTTGCAGCTTGCAGCTTGCCGCTTGCAGCTCCCCACCTCCAGCGAAACCAGCCATGCCCGCATCCACCCTCCTTCAGCATGCCCAGATCGACTGGGACGACCAGGGCCGCCCCCATTCGCGGCAATACGGCGATGTGTACTTCGCCATCAACGAGGGCATTGCCGAAACCCAGCATGTGTTCCTCGAACAAACCCGCCTGCGCCAGCGCTTCGCCAACCTGGCGCCCCACGCCTGCCTGGTGATCGGCGAAACCGGCTTTGGCACCGGCATGAATTTTTTCTGCGCCTGGCAGCTGTTCGCCGAAACAGCCCACGCCGACGCCCGCCTGCATTTCGTCAGCGTCGAGAAGTACCCCCTGGGCCATGCCGACATGGCCCGGGCGATGCGCCTGTGGCCGGAGCTGGCGGCGTTCACCGAACCCTTTTTGCGCCAGTACGTCGCGGTGCACCAGGGCTTCCAGCAGTTCACCTTCGACCAGGGCCGAATCACCCTTACCCTGCTGATCGGCGATGTGCTGGAGCAGCTGCCGCAGCTGGACGCACGCATCGACGTGTGGTTCCTCGACGGTTTCGCCCCGGCGAAGAACCCCGACATGTGGACACCCGAGCTGTTCACGCAACTGGCCAGGTTGTCCCATGCCGGCACCGCACTGGGCACCTTCACCACCACCGGCTGGGTTCGCCGCAGCTTGATCGAGGCCGGCTTCACCATGAAGAAGGTGCCTGGCATCGGCAAGAAGTGGGAGGTGATGAGCGGTGAGTACACCGGCACGCCCAACGCGCCCATGTCGGCGCCCTGGTACGCCCGGCCAACTGCCCCAGAAGGCCCGCGCGAGGCCCTGGTGATCGGCGCAGGGCTCGCTGGCAGCGCCAGCGCTGCCAGCCTGGCCGCACGCGGCTGGCAGGTAACGGTACTGGAGCGTCACGACGCAGCGGCCCGCGAAGCCTCAGGCAACCCCCAGGGCGTGCTGTACCTCAAGCTGTCCGCGCACGGCACGGCTTTGTCGCAGATGATCCTGGCCGGCTTCGGCTATACACGGCGCCAGCTTGACCTACTGCAGCGCGGCCAGGACTGGGATGCGTGCGGGGTTTTGCAACTGGCCTTCGACAGCAAGGAAGGCGAACGCCAGGGCAAGCTCGCCGATGCCTTCGAGGGCAGCTTGCTGCGCGCCGTGCAGCGCAGTGAAGCCGAAGCGATTGCCGGGGTCGCACTGCCTGCCGGCGGGTTGTTCTACCCCGAAGGCGGCTGGGTGCACCCACCGGCACTGTGCAACGCTCAACTGCAGCACCGTAACATTCGCCTGCTGGCCCATCACGATGTGCTCGCACTGCGCAAGGCCGATGGCCTGTGGCAAGCCTGGGCCGGCGACCGGCTGCTGGCCAGCGCGCCAGTGGTGGTGCTGGCCGGGGCGGCTGACGTGAAGCGTTTCGGGCCCTGTACGCAGTTGCCGCTCAAGCGCATCCGCGGGCAGATCACCCGCCTGCCGGTGACCGACGCCAGCCGGGCGCTGGCTACCGTGGTTTGCGCCGAGGGCTATGTGGCACCGCCCAGGGGTGAGGAGCACACGCTGGGGGCCAGCTTCGACTTCCATAGCGATGACCTGGCGCCGACCGTGGCCGAGCACCAGGGCAACCTGGCCATGCTGGATGAAATCTCCAGCGACCTGGCCCGGCGCCTGGGTGTCGCAGCGCTTGCCCCTGAGCAGTTGCAGGGGCGCGCGGCATTTCGCTGCACCAGCCCGGATTACTTGCCGATCGTGGGGCCGGTTGCCGACCCTGCAGCCTTCGCCGAAGCCTTTGCAGTCCTGGGCAAGGACGCGCGGCAGGTGCCCGAGGTGCCCTGCCCCTGGCTGGAGGGGCTGTATGTGAACAGCGGGCATGGGTCGCGGGGGCTGATCACGGCGCCGCTTTCGGGCGAGCTGATTGCTGCCTGGGTCAGTGGCGAGCCATTGCCGCTGCCGCGGGCGGTGGCTGAGGCATGCCATCCGAACCGGTTTGGCTTGCGCAAGTTGATTCGGGGTAAATGAAGGGGCTGCTGTGCAGCCCAATCGCCGGCAAGCCGGCTGCCACGATCCGCAGCGCTGCTGAGCCCTGTGGCAGCCGGCTTGCCGGCGGTTGGCCGCATTACAAAGTGCTGCTTATAACGGATTGGTCTAAAACTCTCGCAAATCCCCCAGGTCAGTTCCTTACAGGCGCCCTAATCCGGGGCGCTGATTCCCCAACGGAAAAACCGGTAAGGACCTATGTGCGGATTAGCAGGAGAGTTGCGTTTCACCCCCATCGACCAAGCCCCTCGCCCGGCGGACCTCGCCGCGGTAGAGCGCATGACCCATCACCTGGCGCCTCGTGGCCCCGACGCCTGGGGCTTCCATAGCCTGGGCCCGATTGCCCTGGGCCATCGCCGGCTGAAAATCATGGACCTGTCCGACGGCTCGGCTCAGCCCATGGTCGACAACACCCTGGGCCTGTCTTTGGCCTTCAACGGTGCCATCTACAACTTCCCCGAACTGCGCCAGGAGCTGCAGGACCTGGGCTACACCTTCTGGTCCGACGGCGACACCGAGGTGCTGCTCAAGGGCTACCACGCCTGGGGCGCGGCCTTGCTGCCCAAGCTCAACGGCATGTTCGCCCTGGCCATCTGGGAGCGCGACAACCAGCGCCTGTTCCTGGCCCGCGACCGCTTGGGCGTCAAGCCTTTGTACCTGTCGCGCAACGGCGAGCGCCTGCGCTTTGCCTCGACCCTGCCAGCGCTGCTCAAAGGTGGCGACATCGACCCGATGATCGACCCGGTAGCGCTCAACCACTACCTCAACTTCCACGCCGTGGTGCCGGCGCCACGCACCTTGCTGGCCAATGTGCAAAAGCTCGAACCCGGCACCTGGATGCGCGTCGACCGCCACGGTGAAGTCGAACGCCAAACCTGGTGGCAGCTGCATTACGGCCCCAACCCGGACGAGCGCGACCTGGACCTGGAAGGCTGGACCACCCGTGTGCTCGATGCCACCCGTGATGCCGTCGGCATCCGCCAGCGCGCCGCCGTGGACGTAGGCGTACTGCTGTCCGGCGGCGTCGACTCCAGCCTTTTGGTCGGCTTGCTGCGCGAAGTGGGCGTTGATGACCTGTCGACCTTCTCCATCGGCTTCGAGGATGCCGGCGGCGAGCGCGGTGACGAGTTCCAGTACTCCGACCTGATCGCCAAGCACTACGGCACCCGCCACCACAAGCTGCGCATCGCCGAAAGCGAAATCATCGAGCAATTGCCGGCCGCGTTCCGCGCCATGAGCGAACCGATGGTCAGCCACGACTGCATCGCCTTCTACCTGCTGTCACGCGAAGTGGCCAAGCACTGCAAGGGCGTGCAGAGCGGCCAGGGTGCCGACGAGCTGTTCGCCGGCTACCACTGGTACCCGCAGGTGGACGGCGCCAAGGATGCCTTTGGCGCCTACCGCGATGCATTCTTCGACCGCAGCCATGCCGAGTACCGCGACACCGTGCAAGCGCCGTGGCTGTTGGAAACCGACGTGGCCGGCGACTTCGTGCGCGAACACTTCGCCCGCCCGGGCGCGGCCGAGGCAGTGGACAAGGCGCTGCGCCTGGACAGCACGGTGATGCTGGTCGACGACCCGGTCAAACGGGTCGACAACATGACCATGGCCTGGGGCCTGGAGGCCCGTACACCGTTCCTGGACTACCGCCTGGTCGAGCTGTCGGCACGCATCCCGGCGCGCTTCAAATTGCCCGATGGCGGCAAGCAAGTGCTCAAGCAAGCCGCACGCCGGGTGATCCCCCATGAGGTGATCGACCGCAAGAAAGGCTACTTCCCGGTACCCGGCCTCAAGCACTTGCAAGGCGCCACCCTGGACTGGGTACGCGAACTGCTCACCGACCCCAGCCAGGACCGCGGGCTGTTCAACCCGGCCATGGTAGACCGCCTGCTGAGCAACCCGCATGGCCAGCTTACCCCGCTGCGCGGCTCCAAGCTGTGGCAGCTGGCGGCGCTGAACCTGTGGCTCAGCGAACAAGGAATCTGACCGATGAAAGCCCATGAAACCGCCTACGGTCAGCGCCTGCTGCGTGGCCAGGCGCCGTCCTACGAGCGCCTGCAGGCGCGCCTGGCCGGCGATGGCAGCGAGCCCCACAGCCAGCCGCGTGCGCTGCACTGCGGCTGGGGCCGGCTGCTGATAGGCCACACCTACCCGGACCCGGCCAGCCTGGCCGAGGCGCTGCAGCAGGAACGTCCCGGCGAGCGCGACATCGCGCTGTATGTGGCGGCCCCGCAACAGCTGCTGGCGCAGGCACCGCAGCAGCTGTTCCTCGACCCGTCCGACACGCTGCGGCTGTGGTTCACCGACTACCGCCAGGCGCAACGGGTGTTTCGCGGTTTCCGTATCCGCCGCGCACAAAGCGCCAGCGACTGGCAGGCCATCAACACCCTGTACCAGGCACGCGGCATGCTCCCGGTGCAGCCCGAGCTGCTGACGCCGCGCCACCAGGGCGGGCCGGTGTACTGGCTGGCCGAGGACGAAGACAGCGGCGCGGTGATCGGCAGCGTCATGGGCCTGAACCACAGCAAGGCGTTCGATGACCCTGAGCACGGCAGCAGCCTGTGGTGCCTGGCCGTGGACCCGCATTGCACCCGCCCTGGCGTGGGTGAGGTGCTGGTGCGCCACCTGGTCGAGCACTTCATGAGCCGCGGCCTGGCCTACCTGGACTTGTCGGTGTTGCACGACAACCGCCAGGCCAAGCGGCTGTACGAGAAGCTCGGTTTCCGCAACCTGCCGACCTTCGCGGTCAAACGCAAGAACGGCATCAACCAGCAATTGTTTCTGGGCCCCGGCCCTGAAGCGGGGCTGAACCCGTATGCACGGATCATCGTCGATGAGGCCTACCGCCGTGGCATCGAGGTGCAGGTGGACGACGCCGCAGGCGGGCTGTTCACCCTCAGCCTGGGCGGGCGTCGGGTGCGTTGCCGCGAGTCGCTGAGCGACCTGACCAGTGCGGTCAGCATGACCCTCTGCCAGGACAAGCGCCTGACCCAGCAAACCTTGCACAACGCCGGCCTGCTGGTGCCGGTGCAGCAACTGGCCGGCAATGCCGACGACAACCTGGCGTTTCTCGACGAGCACGGCGCGGTGGTGGTCAAGCCGGTGGATGGCGAGCAGGGCCAAGGGGTGGCGGTGAACCTGACCACTTACGAGGAAGTCAGCCAAGCCATAGAACACGCCCGCCGTTTCGACAGCCGTGTGCTGCTGGAGAGCTTCCACCCGGGCCATGACCTGCGCATCGTGGTGATCGGTTTCGAGGTGGTTGCGGCGGCGATTCGGCACCCGGCCCAGGTGGTCGGCGACGGTAAACACAGCATTCTTGAGCTGATCGAGGCCCAGAGCCGCCGCCGTCAGGCTGCTACCGGTGGCGAAAGCCGCATTCCGCTGGACGACGAAACCGAGCGCACCCTGCGTGATGCGGGCTTCGACTACACCAGCGTATTGCCTGCAGGCCAGCGCCTGGCCGTGCGCCGCACCGCCAACCTGCACACGGGCGGCACGCTGGAGGACGTTACCGAGCGCCTGCACCCGGTGCTGGCCGACGCCGCCGTGCGCGCGGCGCGGGCGCTGGAAATTCCAGTGGTGGGCCTGGACCTGATGGTGCGTGATGCCGAACAGCCGGACTACGTGATCATCGAGGCCAATGAACGCGCCGGCTTGGCCAACCATGAACCGCAGCCAACGGCAGAGCGCTTTGTCGACCTGCTGTTCCCGCATAGCCGGGCGTTGGCGTGAATCCATGACGGCCCTATCGCCGGCAAGCCGGCTCCTACAAGGCTCATCACGGTCCATGTGGGAACCGGCTTGCCGGCGATAGGGCCCGCCAGAGCACAGCTTTACCCGAGGAGTACCCATGTCTGAACGATACCCCGAGCCGGACCTTGACTACCTCAAGCGCGTCCTGCTGGAGATGCTCGCCATCCCCAGCCCGACCGGCTTCACCGACACCATCGTGCGCTATGTCGCCGAACGCCTGGACGAACTGGGCATTCCCTTCGAGCTGACCCGCCGCGGCACCATCCGCGCCACCCTCAAGGGCCGGCAAAGCTCCCCAGACCGCGCCGTCTCGGCCCACCTGGACACCATCGGCGCCAGCGTGCGCCAATTGCAGGACAACGGCCGCCTGGCCCTGGCCCCGGTGGGCTGCTGGTCGAGCCGTTTCGCCGAGGGCAGCCGGGTCAGTGTATTCACCGACACCGGCGTGTTCCGCGGCAGCGTGCTGCCGCTGATGGCCAGCGGGCACGCCTTCAATACCGCCATCGACCAGATGCCCGTCAGCTGGGAGCACGTAGAAGTGCGCCTGGACGCCTACTGCACCACCCGCGCCGACTGCGAGTCGTTGGGGATTGCCATTGGCGACTTCGTGGCGTTCGACCCGCTGCCGGAGTTCACCGACAGCGGCCATATCAGTGCCCGCCATCTGGACGACAAAGCCGGCGTGGCCGCGCTGCTCGCTGCCCTCAAGGCAGTCGTGGAAAGTGGCCGCCAGCCGATGATCGACTGCCACCCGCTGTTCACCATCACCGAAGAAACCGGCTCAGGCTCTGCCGCTGCCCTGCCCTGGGACGTCAGCGAATTCGTCGGCATCGACATCGCCCCGGTGGCACCCGGCCAGGCGTCGAGCGAACACGCCGTCAGCGTGGCCATGCAGGACTCGTCGGGGCCCTATGACTACCACCTGTCACGCCACTTGCTGAAACTGGCCGGCGACCAGGAGCTGCCGGTGCGCCGTGACGTGTTCCGCTATTACTTCAGCGATGCCCATTCGGCGGTCACCGCCGGGCACGACATCCGCACGGCGCTGGTGGCGTTCGGTTGCGATGCCACCCATGGTTACGAGCGCACCCACATCGACAGCCTGGCCGCACTCAGCCGCCTGTTGTCGGGCTACCTGCTCAGCCCGCCGGTGTTCGCAAGCGATTCCAACCCGGCCAATGCCTCGCTGGAGCGCTTCAGCCACCAGTTGGAGCACGATGCGCAGATGGAGAGCGATACCCGGGTGCCTGCCGTCGACAGCCTGGTGGGGAACAAGGAGTGAGCCGTAGCGGCCCGGTTTGGCGTAGCATGGGCGCATTCTTTTACCAAGCTGAATGCCGCCCATGCTGATCCCCTACGAACACTTGCAAGCCGAAACCCTGACGCGCCTGATCGAGGATTTCGTCACCCGCGACGGCACCGACAATGGTGATGACACGCCGCTGGAAACCCGTGTGCTGCGGGTGCGCCAGGCGCTGGCCAAGGGCCAGGCGTTCATCCTGTTCGACCCGGAAAGCCAACAGTGCCAACTGCTGGCCAAGCATGATGTGCCGCGCGAACTGCTCGACTGACCGGTACCGGCCGCTTCGCGGAGCAAACCTGCGAAGCGGCCGGTGAGGTCAACCTCAAGCCGAATTGCCCTTGCGCTTCTCCCCCGCCTTGATCCGCTTGTACACCTCCGCCCGGTGCACCGACACTTCACGCGGCGCACTCACGCCAAAACGCACCATGCCATTGCGTGTTTCCACCACCTTGATCTCAATATCGTCACCAATGTTGATGACTTCGCCGACTACGCGTCCAATGACCAACATGTTCCGGTCCTCCGGCAACAGGGAAAACCGGAGAGTGCATGGGGATATTCGGTGACTCAACGCCCTCGCAGCAATTCAGAACAAGCCTACATCGGCAGGTAATTCGCCCTACAGACGGTACTACAATCCGCGCGCCTGGGCCTTGCCACGCATTTTCACCGCCATCTCTGCCATCTCGTCATACAGCCGCTGGGGCGCCTGCTGCTTGAGCTGCCAGGCCTGGCGCCCGGCCTCGTGGGGCAGGATCAGGAATTCACCGGCCTCCACCTGCTGGTGGATGTAGTCGGCAATGTCCGCCGCACTGATCGGCGAGCCCTCCAGCAGTTTGCCCACCTGGGCCTTCATGGCCGGGTTCGGGCCGCGGAAAGAGTCGAGCAGGTTGGTCTGGAAGAACGACGGGCACACCACGTGCACAGCCACTTCCAGCTGGCGCAGCTCTACCAGCAGGCTCTCGGACAGCGCCAGCACACCGGCCTTGGCAACGTTGTAGTTGCTCATGCCCGGCCCCTGCATCAGGGCCGCCATCGACGCCACATTGATGATGCGCCCCTTGCTGCGTTCGAGCAGCGGCAGGAAGGCCTTGCAGCCCTTGACCACACCCATCAGGTTGACCGCGATCTGCCAGTCCCAGTCTTCCAGCGACAGCTCGGCGAAGAAGCCGCCCGAGGCGACACCGGCGTTGTTGACGATCACATCGATACCGCCGAACTTCTCTTCGCAGGCCTGGGCCAGGGCGGTCAGCTGGCTGTAGTCGCGCACGTCGCAGCGCTGGACGAAGCCCTCGCCGCCGGCACCGCGCACAAGCTCCAGGGTTTCGCGCAGGCCTGGCTCGTTGACGTCGGCCAACGCCAGGCGCCAGCCCTCGCGCGCCCAGCGCAGGGCGATCTCGCGGCCGAGGCCGGAACCGGCGCCAGTGATCATGATGCGTTTGTGCATGGTGGCAGGCCTTGTACTGATGGGTGGTCAGCCCAGTCTAATCAAGGCGTTGGCGCCAGAGAGGGTTCATCAGGGTAGTGAATGGGCGGGCATGACCAAACGGTCAGTACCAGGCAAATGGAATCTTTGCCAAGCGGCGCCGGTCCGAATTAACAAGAGGCCAGCTGTACGAGGCTCTTGACCCCTAACCACGCAAGGACTCCGTCATGACCACGATCCTCATCATCATCCTGATCCTGCTGTTGATTGGTGGCTTACCGGTCTTCCCACACTCGCGCAGCTGGGGCTATGGCCCATCCGGCATCATTGGCGTGGTGCTGGTGATTCTGCTGGTGTTGTTGTTGCTCGGCATGATTTGAACCAGGGGCGTGCAAGGCCAGTTGCTGTTCAAGCTGCAGCATGGCCTCGCGCAGCGCCCCCACATCCTGCTCGATATCGCCCGGTGCGGGCGGTTTGGCTTGGCATCTGCGCTCCAACCGCTCGCACAGGTCGACTATCACTCTTGCCCGAGCGATCCGGGCGCCTCCCTTTACCCGATGGGCCAGCATGGCCAGCGCCTCAGCATTGGCCGGCACCTGCGCAAGTAGCTGCAGGTCCTGCAGGTTGCTGGCACGAAGGTCGGCCAACAACGCTCGCAGTGCAGCCTCGTCGCCAGCCACCAGCCGCCTGATGTGTTCGATGTCCAGCAGTGCAGGACTGGCACGGGCCAAGGCCCGAACCAGGCCGTCCAGCCCCACAGGCTTGAACAGGCAAGCGTCCATGCCTGCTGCACGGCAGCGCCGGCGTTCAACCTGTGTGGCACTGGCAGTCAAACCGATCACCTGGCACCTGGGCCTGCCGCTGCGCCGCTCGTGCTCGCGAATGGCGCGGGCCAGCGCGTAGCCGTTGAGCCGAGGCATGTTGCAGTCACTGATCACCCCGTCGAAGTGCTCGCCCAACCACAAGCGCAAGGCCTGGGTACCGTCCTGGGCAACGCACGCCTGATGCCCGAGGTATTCGAGCTGTTGCACCAGCAACAGGCGGTTGGCCGGATAGTCGTCGACCACCAGCAGGCGCAGCGGCTGGGGCGGGTGACGAGTGTCACCGGTAGCGGCCGCCGGCCGTTGCTGGGCAGCACTCAACTGCGGCAGGCTCAGGCGCACGTTCACTTCGGTGCCCTGCCCCAGCACGCTGTGCAGGTGCAGGCTGCCGCCCATCATCTCGCACAGGCTGCGGCTGATGCCAAGGCCCAGGCCGGCGCTGCAGCGCGGTGACTGGCATTGGTTGCTGGCCTGACGGAACGGTTGCCCCAGGTGCGCAAGCTCGCTTGCGGCAATGCCGACACCGGTATCGCGCACCGTCAGCTCCACCGCCAGGTAGCCGTCCACCGCTGTTGCCGACAGGTTCACCGTCACCTCGCCGTGTTCGGTGAACTTGATGGCATTGCTCAGCAGGTTGGCCAGCACCTGCTTGAAGCGCAGCGGGTCGAGCATGACCTGGGCATCCACCTGGCCTTGGGTAACCAGGCGCAACGCCAGGCCTTTGCTGCGCGCCTGCTGCTCGAACAACTGCAGCACCCGCCCCACGTGTTCGCGCAGGCACACCCGCTGGGCAGCAAACTGCAAGTGCCCGGACTCGATACGGGTGATGTCCAGGATGTCTCCGATCAGTTCCAGCAGGCCACGCGCCGCTTCGTCGGCCACCTCCAGTGCCAGGTGGTCGAACTCGCCTCGCTCGGCCTTGCGCCGTGCCAGTTCAAGCATGCCCTGCACGGCATGCAAGGGCGTGCGAAGCTCGTGGCTCATGGTGGTCAGGAACTGGGTCTTGGCCTGGTTTGCGGCATCGGCCTCACGCTTGGCACGGCGCAATTGCACCTGCAGGCGCCGCAGGTAGCGGATCCACAGCAAGGCCAGGCCGAGCAACAGCAGGGCCGTGGCAAAACCCAGCAGGATACGGCCGCGGTAACGTTGCCACACACCGTCAGCGACGATCATCGGGTTGCGCCAGCGACGTACCAGGCCGTCAATCTCGTGCGGTGACAGGCTGAGCAGGGCTTTGTCGAGTATGCCCTGCAGTTCAACCGCCCCGCGGGCGCTGGCCAGGGCGAAATGCGCGGGCGGCAGCGGCAGGCTGGCGCTGATCTTGAGCTGGCCCGGGTAGCCACGCGCGATCAGTGCTCGCGCGTCATCGAGGGTCAGCACGGCGGCGGCCGCCTTGCCGCGAGCCACGGCGCGCAAGGCTTCAACGGGGCTGGCCACGGCCATTGGCACAACCTGCGGATAATGCTGGCCAAGCATTTCATGCAGGGCACTGCCCCACACCAGTGCCAGCGGTCGCCCGGCCAGTTGCTCGAGGTTGCCGGGAGCCTGCGGTGCATCGCGCGTCACCAGTACCCGCGAGGCACTGAGGTAAGCACGGCTGAAGGACACCTGGCGCTCCAGGGCTGGGCTGCGCGGCAGGCCGGCAATCAGTTGCACCTCGCCCTCGCGCAGTTGTTCGAGCATGCCTTGCAGCGTGCCGCCAGCCTGCACCTCGAAACGCAGCCCGGTGCGCCGGCTGATCAGTTGCAGCACATCCAGGCTCAGGCCCCGCCATTGGCCCTTGCCATCGCGAAAGCTCAGCGGCAACAGCTGCTCGTCCATCGCCACCTGCACGCGTGGATTGTCGAGCAACCAGCGCTGCTCGGCCTCGCTCAACTGCAGCGGCACTGGCCGCTGCGCGGCGGCGCCCAGTGGGCTCCACCGTTCGCGAATGCGCTGGTGCTGGCGCTCGGTGAGGTTGCCAAGGGCGGCATCGACCAGCCCCGGCAAGGGCGTATCGCCATTGAGCATGGCAAAACCGATGCCCTGCCGGGGCAGCCCGGCGTGGCCGACTTCCTCGACACCGGCAAGCTGGCCGCGGCCCAACGCGTAGCGGGCCGCCAAGGCATTGCCCAAGTACAGGTCGGCATGCCCGAGTGCCAACGTCGCCAGGGCATCGAACGGAGAAAGGTGGGTTTGCACACGTGCCTGAGGGTAGCGTTCGCGGACCTGCTCCAGGCTGCGATAGCCCTGGACCATCACCAGGTCGAGGCCGTGCGTGTCATCGACCCGTTCACGGCCACGCGCCTCACGCGCCAGCAGCAAGGGGCAATCCTCGGCGTAAGGCCGTGACAGCCGCAACCCCGCGTCCAGCGCCTGGCGGCTGGTGACCGAGCCGAGCAGGTCGACCTCGCCTGCACGCAATGCCGCATGCGCCTCGGCGAACGCTTCGAAAACCTGCACCTGCACCTGCAGGTTCAACTGTTCGCCCAGCAGCCCGGCGTAATCAGCGGTAATGCCTTCATAGGCGCTGCCGGTGCCGAGGATGTCGAGGGGCGGGTTGTCCTGGGCCAGCACGCCCAAACGCAGCGAGCGGCGCGCCCACAACCAGCGTATGCCTGCTTCATTGGGCTCGTGGCGGGGCCCGTCCAGGGTGGCCCGCGCGTGCAACTGCGGCCTGGCCAGCGCTGGCAGTGTCAGCACGAAACAGAGCAACGCCAGGAGCAAGGCACGTAAGGGCACGCGGGGCGAAATTCAGATCAGCTGATTGCGGCGAGCGAAATCCGCCAGGTCAATCAGCGAGTTGAGCCTGAGCTTTTCCAGCAGGCGCGTCTTGTAGGTGCTGATGGTCTTGTTGCTCAGCAGCATGGCCTCGCCGATGGCTTTGTTGCTCAGGCCGCGGGCCAGGTACTGCAACACCATCAGCTCACGGTCGGACAGGCTGGCGATACACTGCGGCTCGGTGGCCTGCAGGTCCTGTTTGTGCACCGAGCTCAAGGCCACTGCGGGGAAGTAGGTAAAACCCGACAGCGCAGCACGTACCGCCTTGCCCAGTTCATCCAGGTCATCGGTCTTGGCCACGTAGCCGGCTGCCCCCGCCTGCAGGCAGCGCAACGAGTAGGCCACGGCCAACTGTGAAGTCAGCACCACGACCTTGCTCGGACGGCTGCAGGCCTGGATGCGGCTGATGACCTCCAGCCCGTCCAGGCCAGGCATGGCGATGTCGAGGATCACCAGATCCGGCGCCAGCTCGCGCACCAGGCGCACCGCATCGATGCCGTTGTCGGCCTGGCCAACCACTTCGACCTGCTGCTGGCGCAGCAACTGGCAGACCGTGGCACGGATAAATGGGTGGTCGTCGACCACCAGCGCTGTGGGCATGATGCACTCCTTTGTAATTCTGCTCGCTGCCTACAACTCGGCATCGAACACCACGGTGGCCTGGCCGGTATAGGTGGTGCCGGGATGTTTGAGCATACCGAGCACGTCATCCCGAGCGACCTGAAAGTGCAGCTGGCCGGGACGGTTCAAGGTCGCCATGGCCGCATCGAACTGCAGCGCAGCCAGGCGCCCACTGGGCAACGCCAGGCGCTGCACCGGCGCACCCTGGTGTTCGATGCCTGCAGGCAGGCTCATGGTGATTTCGACGGGCACCTGGTCTGCGGTGTCGTTGCGCACAGCGCAGCGGGTATCGATATAGTGCTGGCAGAGCTTGTAGACCTTGAACGGGCCAGTCGACCACACCCGAAACGGCAGGTCGCGGGCGAGCCGCTGCGGTGGCTTGCCGCCGGCCAGCCAGGCCTGCCAGCCCCCGGGTGGCTCCAGCACTGCGCGGTCCGACCCCGGGGGGAACTCGAAAATGAAAGCATGCTGAACATCGAGAACAAAGTTGACCGTCAGGCTGTCGCCACTGAGGGCGGTAACATCATTACCGAAGTCGAAATCACCACCTGGGCCAATGCTGTAGGTTACGCTGCCACGCCAAGTGCCGCTGGGCATGCGAAAAGGCGGAGTGATGTCGAGGGCGTAGGCCACGCTGGTCTCGATCACCGAGGCGATTTCCACCCGACCGTTCGACGCATTGCGACCATTTGCCCAACATGGCAATGGCGCGGAGGGCTGG
The DNA here is from genome assembly GCF_003936645.1 of Pseudomonas sp. p106. Classification (NCBI taxonomy): domain Bacteria; kingdom Pseudomonadati; phylum Pseudomonadota; class Gammaproteobacteria; order Pseudomonadales; family Pseudomonadaceae; genus Pseudomonas; species Pseudomonas sp. p106. The sequence goes on along the minus strand of NZ_RHQR01000012.1, from coordinate 37,597 downwards.
GTTATATCGAATAGGTACGACACCAGGGCCGGCCTGAACTGTGACTGGTTCCCCAGGCTGGTACAGCCGCCATGGAGGTTCATCTGGTACAAGGGGTGATTAATGATATTGCCAGCGGTCTGCACCCTCTGGCTGATGGCTGTCCAGTCAAAGAGCAACTGCCGTGAATCGCCGGTGGCATCATGGTAGACATCGACCTGGCGCCTGGCCGGCAGGCCGATGAAGAACTCGTCACGCGGGTCGGCTGCACCCTTGGTGGTCTTCTTGTCGTAGGTGATAGGCAAGGTAACCGTGGTGCGGTCCCGGCAGGTACTGCTCCACCACCTGCACAGGCCGCCTGGCGGCGTGGTGTTGTCGAAACGCCCAGTGCCGCCGCCGCGATACTGCGCTGAAATGGTCACATCGAGCGCACTGGCCAGCGGCGCGGCAAGCAGCAGCGCAGCGCCCAGTACACCTCGCAGCCGCCAGCCCGGGCGCCAGGTGAACAGGCCCTTCATTGCATCACCTTGGCGCTGCGCAACTGGCCTTCATACAGTTCGAACTGGTGCATGCGGCTGGCGTCGCCGGGGAACTGCCGGCTGCGTCCGGGCAGCAAATGGTGTTTGGTGGCCGGTTCGCACTCCTGCCCTGGCGCACGGCACTGCCGGAAATGGTCGAGTACCACCGTGGCGTTGCCCTGGTTGGCCACCTTCAACACCCCTGCTTCGCGCTGCACGGCAGTCTGGTACTGCGCCTGCGCCGGCCGTACGAACAGCAGCGAGCCATAGCCGGCCAGCAGGTTTACCCCCGCCCTGAGGCCGTCGCGGTACTGCGCCGCCTCCTGTTCGTCCACGGCAAAACCGTCACCCAATTCCGGCAGCACTGGCATGAAGCGCAGGCGGAAGTAACGCTCCTGGTCCCGCGGGCCACGGTACAACAGGCGCACGGCCTGCATGCCGTGGGCCGGCACGATCAACCGCGCCGGGCTGGCGACCAGGCCGCGCTGCTCCAGGGCCAGGCCGTCGGTATCGATTTCGTGGGCCACCCCGGCATCGTCATAGACCAGCTCGGCGACGCTGACCTTGACGAACGCCGTGCTGTCGCCGCTGTTGCGCACACGCTTGAGCAGGGTGCTCCTGTCACCGTCGAGGTAATCGTACAATCCGCCAACGTTCAGTTCGGGGGTGGCCACGGCAGCCAGTGGCATGGCCAGCAGGACGAAGGCCGATAGAGAAAGCATTTTCATGTGGCGAAGCTCCCTGGTGATTTGATTAAGGGTATTGCCGTGCGCAACCCGTCGGCCACGGCTAAAGCAGTAGGAAAATTCCGAAACTCACGAAGATCGCGATGCAATCTCGGGCTGGCACTGTTGGTCGCCGGCCAGCAGCACGTCGCCTTCACGCGTCAGGCCTTCCAGGTCCAGGCGTACGAGACAGAGCGGTTGCCCGCGCTGGCGAATTTCCAGGGTCGGTGCCGCTTCGCTCATTTCCACCGCGAAAAAGCCATCGGCCTCGCTGACACTGCGGCTGGCATGGTTGATCACCTGTGCGCCACGCAACGGCAGGCCCTGGCCATCGAGCAGGCGCCCCAGCACGGTGACGGTGCGCAGTACACGAACCTGGCGGTAGTCGATGCCCCCGCGGTTGAGGTGGTAGTCAACGCTCGATGGCTGTATCACGGCGGCGGTCGCCTCGCTCCCGTCGAAATCGAACTGCACATGCCCGGGCTTGTAGGCGGTGACCGGGATGATGTTGCGCCCGGCATGCAGGTTGACGCCCATGGCATCGTCGGCACGCAACCTGAGGCCGTCGATGTCGGTGTCCACATCGACGATCAACGCGGCCTGGTGCCCCAGGGGCTGGCCGCTCACTGCCGCCTTGCCGGCACCCACGGCCAGCAGGCTTTGCAGGTTCAGGCCACCGGTGAATTCGCCGTTGTAGGAGGAGCGCTGCAGGTAAGCGTCACCTTGCATGAACGGGTTCTCGAACTGGGTATCGGCCCCCAGCCCCGTGCCGTAGCGGTCGGCGCTGAGGGTGGCGCCAATGCTGCGCAATGGGCCGATCTCTACATCCTGCCGATAGCCCAGCGAGGTATTGAGGTCACGCCCGCCGTCACGCGAGGTTCGGCTGCCGATGCTGGCGGACAAACGTCGGCCGCCGTCGCCCAGGCTCATGCTCAAGCTCAGGTTGATGCCACGGTTGCGCGCATCACCGGTACCGCTGTTGCCCGGGCGATCGAACAGCGACAAGCGCCAGTTGGCGTCAGAGCCAAACAAACGCCCGTAATAGGCCCACCCCAGATCGATGCCGGTGCCGGCATCACTGCCACTGCTGTGCGACACACGCACACTGGCGGTGTTGCGAGGGTCCAGGCGATGGTTCAAGGACAGCGATGATTGCGTCTGGCGCCGGGTGAATGGCCGTGCAGGTGCATTGCCAAGGTAGTCCCTGCCGGGCTGCGCCAGCCAGGTGCGGCTGTGGCTTGCGACCAGCGAGCCGCTCGCGTAGGCATGGATCAGTTGCAGGTCGAAGCCGTTGCCATGGCCCTGGGCCTGGAACAGGTTGCCATAGAGTTTGAGCCGGTCGCGCACATCCCAGTCCAGTGAGGTGCCGTATTGCATGGCATCGTCGAGCCGCTGAGCGGACACACCGACGATTGCCCTTGGGTGCAGCAGGTAGTTGGCCAGCACGCCCGCCGCCAGGGTGTCGTCATGCACGGCCTGCCAATTGCTGAGCTCACTGCTCTGGCGCCCGACATACAGGTTGTAACGCCAAGGTGCGTCGGTACTGCGCCAGTTGCCGGGCTTGTAGACGAATGCCTGGCTGCGCGAACTGACCTGGCCGTCCTCGACCAGACGTACTTCGACCTCGTAGATGCCGCCGGGCAGCACCTTGGTATCGAGGGTCTGCAACCCTGGCTGCACCGGCTGGCTGTTGATCAGCACACCGTTGCGGTAGATCTGCGCCACGGCCGGGCGGCTGGGTGTGACATGGATGGGCGTGGCACTGGGCGCGGCGCTGTCGATGAGCAGGCTGTCGCTGCTGCCGAACATCAGGCCCAGGGTCGTGTCAGGGCTGGCGCCCATCAGCCTGGGTTGGCGGGTCAGGCCCTGGGCGCTGGGGGTGAAGTACCCCAGGCGGTAGAAATGGTCCTCGACCAGGCGCTCGCCATACAGCTGGTCGACCCGGTAGCGGGTGCCCTCGCGGCTGTCGCTGCCGCGGTCGAGCTGGCCGTCGGCCAGGGCTGTCCACTGGCCGACACTGGCCTGGCCCTGCAAGGCGTAGCGGCCACTGGTGGCGACGCCATCATTGACCAGGTTGAGCTGGTTGCGCAGCAACAGGCCGTGGCTGCCCTGCTCCGGCAGGCGATGAAAACGTTCGGCAGTGGCGGCCACTTCGGCACGGTCGGTCAGCAGCGACAGCTGCGAGTTGGCCAGGCTGTAATGAATCGCACGCAAGCCTTCCGGGCAGTCTGCCTGGCAGTCGCCCAGGGGCCTGCCATCGGCCAGGCGCTCGCGCCAGCGTCGTCGCAGGCTCTCGGGCTCGCGGCTGTCGAAGGTTTCGGTGAATTCCAGCAACTGCACCTGCTGGTCGCGGCTGAGCACCACCATGGCATCACCGAGGTAACGGCCGTCCAGGTCGACCCGTACGGCCAACGGCACATCGAAGAAATGCGCCTCGAACTCGCGCGGCAGGCCTGCGACCGGCCCCAGGGCACTGGCCGCGCCATGACTCATGCCGGCCCACAAGGCCATGCTGGCAGCCAGTGGCAGCCAGCAGCGCAAGACGGCGGAGGAGGAATGTCGGGACATGGGTATCGCTTACAGGCATGACCTGCCCGCCCCTCGCCGTTGGCGAGGGCCCGGGCAGGCACTGGAGGTGAACGGAGCCTTAAGGGGCGGCGGTTTCGAAGATCATGCTGACCAGGCCCTGGTAGCTGCCTGGCTCATAACCGGTGCCTGGCGCCGGCTGGGCCTCGACCTGGAAACCGATGACCGCGCCCGGTGCCGCCTGGGTGGCACTGACCACTTCGGCCGGGGTGGTTTGCAACACGGTGTCACCGACCGTGACGTCCAGGCCAATGTTGTTGCTGCCGTTGGCGATCACTGCAGGCGATACCAGGTAGGCGCTGATCGGGCCGATGGTGCTCTTGACCTGCAGTTGCTTGCGGATCGGGTCGAGCTTGCCTTGAAAGGAATTCCAGGCCATTTCCTGCGGGTCGTTCATCCAGTTGCCACCCACGGGCTCGACGTAGAACGCGTCGGTGGGCACCTGGGCGACGATTTGCACCTGCTTCTCGATCGGGTCGACGGCATGGGCGGCGCCTGCGAACATCAGGGCCAGGGGAAGGGCGAGTAACGTGCGTTTCACGAATGGTTTCTCCTTGAAGGTAACAGGCCTGCCGGGTTGGCCCGGCGGGTGAGGAGAAGTATTCGGGAAGCATGGGGCGGGATAATCAGGAAGCTTCCGAGGGAGCTTCGGAAATTTCCGAGCGAAGGCAAAATGACACTGCACAATGCACAACGCCCCGACTGGCGGGGCGTTGTGTTTTTTGCGCTCTATGTCAGTGCGAAACCGCCCCGCTGGCCCCCAGGCCAGTTTGCGAGCGGACGAACTGCGGGAAGAACAGTGCGCGCTCGTTTTCAGCCGCCTTGGACTTGTCGGTGACCGAGAAGAACCAGATACCGACGAAGGCAATCAGCATCGAGAACAGCGCCGGGTACTCGTACGGGTAGATCGGCTTCTCGTGGCCGAGGATCTGCACCCAGATGGTCGGGCCAAGGATCATCAGTGTCACTGCACTCACCAGGCCCAGCCAGCCGCCGATCATGGCGCCGCGGGTGGTCAGCTTCTTCCAGTACATCGAAAGCAGCAGTACCGGGAAGTTGCAGCTGGCGGCAATGGAGAACGCCAGGCCGACCATGAAGGCGATGTTCTGCTTCTCGAACAGAATACCCAGGCCGATCGCCAGCACGCCAAGGGCGATGGTGGTGATCTTCGAGACGCGGATCTCGTCCTTGTCGTTGGCCTTGCCCTTGCGCCATACGCTGGCGTACAGGTCGTGGGACACCGCCGAGGCACCGGCCAGGGTCAGGCCGGCAACCACCGCCAGGATGGTGGCGAACGCCACCGCCGAGATGAAGCCGAGGAAGATGCTGCCACCCACGGCATCGGCCAAATGCACCGCAGCCATGTTGTTGCCGCCCAGCAGGGCGCCGGCGGCGTCCTTGAAGTCCGGGTTGGTGCTGACCAGCAGGATCGCGCCGAAGCCGATGATGAAGGTCAGGATGTAGAAGTAGCCGATGAAGCCGGTGGCGTAGAGCACGCTCTTGCGCGCTTCCTTGGCGTCGCTGACGGTGAAGAAGCGCATCAGGATATGCGGCAGGCCGGCGGTACCGAACATCAGCGCCAGGCCCAGCGAGAAGGCCGAGATCGGGTCCTTGACCAGGCCGCCCGGGCTCATGATCGCCTCACCCTTGCTGTGCACCTTGATCGCTTCGGAGAACAGGGTGTTGAAGTCGAAGCCCACGTGCTTCATGACCATCAGTGCCATGAAGCTGGCGCCGGACAGCAGCAGTACGGCCTTGATGATCTGTACCCAGGTGGTGGCCAGCATGCCGCCGAACAGCACGTACAGGCACATCAGGATACCTACCAGGATCACCGCCACATGGTAGTCCAGGCCGAACAGCAGCTCGATCAGCTTGCCGGCGCCGACCATCTGCGCGATCAGGTAGAACGCCACCACCACCAGCGAACCGGAGGCCGACAGGGTACGGATTTCCTTTTGCCCCAGGCGGTAGGAGGCCACGTCGGCAAAGGTGTATTTGCCCAGGTTGCGCAGGCGTTCGGCGATCAGGAACAGAATGATCGGCCAGCCGACCAGAAAGCCGATCGAGTAGATCAGGCCGTCGTAGCCAGAGGTGAACACCAGCGCGGAAATACCCAGGAACGACGCTGCCGACATGTAGTCGCCGGCAATCGCCAGGCCATTCTGAAAGCCGGTGATCTTGCCGCCGGCAGCGTAGTAGTCGGCTGCCGACTTGTTGCGCTTGGAAGCCCAGTAGGTGATGCCCAAGGTGAAGGCGACGAAGGCCACGAACATGGCGATCGCTGCAACGTTCAGCGGCTGTTTCTGCACCTCGCCGGTCAGGGCATCGGCTGCCCACACGGCGGGTGCGAAAACGCCGCAGGCCAGTACGGCCAAGGCTTTGGTGTGACGAATCATTGTTGCGCCTCCTTGAGGATGGCCTTGTTCAGCTCATCGAACTCGCCGTTGGCGCGGCGTACGTAGATGGCGGTCAGGACGAATGCCGAAATGATCAGGCCGACGCCCAGGGGGATGCCCCAGGTAATCGACGACTCAGGGCTGAGCTTGGCGCCCAGCAGATGAGGACCGTAGGCGATCAGGAGGATGAAGGCGCAGTACAGGCCGAGCATGATCGCCGAGAGAATCCAGGCGAACCGTTCGCGTTTGGTCACCAGCTCCTTGAAGCGGGGGCTGTTTTGTATCGAGAGGTAAATGCTGTCGTTCATTGTTTTTGTCCTAGCAGCACAGATAGGGGATGGAACCCACACCGTCACTTTATGCTGCCTTTGAACGCCAACCAGACGACCTTAGTCTTAGATGCAACGGTGTTTTGCAGAATAAGTAACAAAGCGGGGCCGCTGTGCGGCCCTTTCGCGACACAAGGCCGCTCCTACAGCGCATAACGCCTGTAGGAGCGGCCTTGTGTCGCGAAGGGCTGCACAGCAGCCCCGCTTCAAAAAGTTTGATTCGTTACTTGCCAGTCCATTCCTTGACTCGGTCCGGATGCTTGGCCACCCAATCCTTCGCCGCCGCCTCAGGCTTGGCGCCTTCCTGAATCGCCAGCATCACCTCGCCGATCTCGTCCTTGGACTGCCAGCTGAACTTCTTCAGGAACTCGGCCACTTCCGGCGCCTTGGTCGCCAGTTCCTTGCTGCCGATGCTGTTGACCGTCTCGGCGGCACCATAGACGCCTTTGGGGTCTTCGAGGAACTTCAGCTTCCACTTGGCGAACATCCAGTGCGGCACCCAGCCGGTCACTGCAATGGACTGCTGCTTGCCGTAGGCGCGGCCCAGTTCGGCGGTCATCGCCGCGCCGGAGCTTGCCTGCAGCTTGTAGCCGGTAAGGCCGTAGTCCTTGATGGCCTGGTCGGTCTTGAGCATCACCCCGGAGCCTGCGTCGATGCCGACGATCTTCTGCTTGAAGCTTTCGTCGGTCTTGAGGTCGGTAATGCTGTTGGCCTTGACGTACTCCGGCACGATCAGGCCGATCTTGGCATCTTTGAAGTTGGCGCCGTAATCGACCACGTTGTCCTTGTTCTTGGTCCAGTACTCACCGTGGGTCACCGGCAGCCAGGCCGAGAGCATGGCGTCGAGTTTGCCGGTGGCCACACCCTGCCACATGATGCCGGTGGCCACGGCCTGCAGTTTGACGTCGTAGCCGAGCTTCTGCTTGATCACTTCGGCGGCCACGTTGGTGGTCGCCACGCTGTCGGCCCAGCCATCCACGTAACCGATGCTCACTTCTTTGGCCATGGCCTGTGCAGCGCTCATGGCCAGTACCAGGGCGGTGCCCGCCCCCAGGAGTCGTCGCATTTTTTTCAAAGTTGCCATCAAAGCATCCCCTCGTCAGGTCTCGGAGATTGCATGATGTTCCTGCAACAAAGCGTGACCTGCTCCCACTGCGACCTGTACCCGATGCCTTTGCGACAGCACTGTGCCATTAGCGGCGTCTGCCTGCACCATTCTGCGCGATCCTTGCATGCCAAAGGATTGGCGCCGGGCTACTATCTAACGTTTTGCGCCTGACGATGGACCGCCTGATGCCCAGCCCTGCCCGCCTGTTGCTGCCGCTGTACCTGTTCACCTGCCTGCTTGCCCTCTCAGGGCTTGGGGCACTCTGGTACACGCTCGGCAAGCCGATCCTGCTGCCGGACGCCGCCAGCCCCACGCACAAATTGCAGTGCGCCTCCTATACCCCGTTCGACAAGGACCAGTCGCCTTTCGACCAGCCTTTTCGCTTGCGCCCGGCACGCATGGACGCCGACCTGGCGCTGTTGGCCGAACGATTTCAGTGCATCCGCACCTATTCCATGACCGGGCTTGAAGCGATTCCGGCACTGGCGCGCAAGCATGGCCTGAAGGTGATGCTCGGGGCTTGGGTCAATGCCAACCCGGTCGATACCGACAAGGAAGTGGATTTGCTGATCGCCGCCGCCAACGCCAACCCGGACGTGGTCAGTGCGGTGATCGTGGGCAACGAAGCGCTGTTGCGCAAGGAAGTGACCGGCGAGCGCCTGGCCGCGCTGATCGGCAAAGTGAAACGCCAGGTCAAGGTGCCGGTGACCTATGCCGATGTCTGGGAGTTCTGGCTACAGCACCCGCAGGTGGCGCCAGCGGTGGACTTCCTGACGATCCACCTGTTGCCCTACTGGGAGGACGACCCGCGCGGTATCGAAGATGCCCTGGCGCATGTCGCTGATGTGCGTCGGGTGTTCGGCACACGCTTTGCGCCCAAGGATATCTTCATCGGCGAGACTGGCTGGCCCAGCGAAGGCCGCCAGCGCGAGACCGCTGTGCCCAGCCGGGCCAACGAGGCACGCTTCATCCGCAGTTTCGTCGCCATGGCCGAGGCCAATGGCTGGCATTACAACCTGATCGAAGCCTTCGACCAGCCGTGGAAGCGCGCCAGCGAAGGCGCGGTGGGCGGCTACTGGGGCCTGTACGATGCCGACCGGCAGGACAAAGGCGTACTCGAGGGCCCTGTGAGCAACCTGCACTACTGGCCCCAGTGGTTGCTGGCAAGCGCGGTGTTGATGGCAGTGATGCTGGTGTTCGCAGGGCGCCCTGGCACCGCGACCGGGGCGTTGCTGTTGCCGTTGCTGGCGGCGTTTGGCGCTGGCTGCCTGGGGCTGTGGGGCGAATTGATGCGGACCCACGCAAGGTTTGCCGGGGAATGGCTGTGGGCGGCGTTGCTGGCGGGGTTGAACCTGATGGTACTGGCCCATGCGGTACTTGCGTTGGCGCGCCGGGCTGGCTGGCGGGAGCGTGTGTTTGCCTGGCTCGAGGCGCGCGCAGGGTGGCTATTGCTGGCGGCAGGCTTTGCCGCGGCAGTGAGCATGCTTGCGATGGTGTTCGACCCGCGTTATCGCAGTTTCCCTACGGCGGCGTTGGCGTTGCCGGCGCTGGTTTACCTGCTGCGCCCGGTGGTAGCAGCACGGGCGGAGGTGGCGTTGCTGGCGTTTATCGTCGGGGCTGGCGTGATGCCGCAGCTGTACCGGGAAGGGCTGGAGAATCAGCAGGCCTGGGGGTGGGCGGTGGTCAGTGTGCTGATGGCTGCGGCGTTGTGGCGGAGTTTGCGGGTGCGCAAGGCTTGATACCCAGGTGCCTGCATCGCCGGCAAGCCGGCTCCCACTGGTAAAGCGCCGCCCTCAAGTACGGTGCAACTCCTGTGGGAGCTGGCTTGCCGGCGAATGGGCTGCACGGCAGCCCCTGTCAGGCGCGACGCGCTTGCCGTACCAGCCGTAACCCCGCCAGCACCACCGCAAATACAGCAATGCTGGCGGTATACAGCACCAGCGCCGGGATGCCGAACACCAGCGCCAACACCGCCAGCCACCAACCGCTGCGCCCGCCAAGCACCTGCGCCAGCAACGCCAGCGCAAGCCCGGCCCAGGCCATCACCTGAAAGTGAATCCCCAGCCCCAGCACCGAGCGCGCCTGGCACTGCCAGTGCTCACCCGGCACGGCGCACAGGCCGACCCACTGCGCATCTTCCATCAACCCGTAGCGCACGCCGTAACTTGCAGCCAGCCACAAGGCGAGAAACAGCAAGAGCAGCGCAGCCGGCAAGGTACGAGACATCCCGTTCTCCAATAGCAGTAATCGAAACAAGCCATGATCGCCCAAGGCCCGTTGTAAGGCAAAATCACAATCTGCAGCTATGTTGCAGATAACAAGCACACCAAAGGCCACCGCACTTGGCAACTTTGCCAAGGCACTTGTGGTCCTAGCCTGCGTAGCGCAGTACCTTGCTCGCGTTCTTTCTGGGGGATTACATGCTTCGATATTGGCGCCTAGCCGCCCTTCTTGGCGGCCTGCTCATGGCTGTGGCCGCTTCTGCGCGCGACATCGACGCCGCAACCTACGGCTTCCCCTTGACCAACCCGTTCGAGGCGACGATCGCCACGACGCCGCCCGACCAGCGCCCAACGCTGCCCAGCGACGACGAGATCGACCAGAGCGACTACAGCCTCAATTTGCGCCCGGAGCGTGAATTCACCCTGCCCGACAATTTCTGGGCAGTGAAAAAGCTCAAGTACCGCCTGGCTCGCCAGGACCATGAAGCGCCGCTGATCTTCATCATCGCCGGCACCGGCGCGCCGTATTCGAGCACCATCAACGAATACCTGAAAAAACTGTTCTACCAGGCCGGTTACCATGTGGTTCAGCTGTCGTCGCCGACCAGCTACGACTTCATGAGCGCCGCCTCGCGCTTCGCCACCCCGGGCATCAGCCGGGAAGACGCCGAAGACATGTACCGGGTGATGCAAGCCGTACGTGCCCAGCACCCGCGCCTGCCGATCAGCGAGTACTACCTCACCGGCTACAGCCTGGGCGCGCTGGACGCGGCGTTCGTCAGCCACCTGGATGAAACCCGCCGCAGCTTCAACTTCAAGCGTGTGCTGCTGCTCAACCCGCCGGTCAACCTGTACACCTCGATCAACAACCTCGACAAACTGGTGCAGACCCAGGTCAAAGGCATCGACCGCAGCACCACGTTCTATGAGCTGATGCTGGAAAAGCTCACCCGCTATTTCCAGGACAAGGGCTACATCGACCTCAACGAGGCGCTGCTGTATGACTTCCAGCAGTCGCGCCAGCACCTGTCCAACGAACAGATGGCGATGCTGATCGGCACCTCGTTCCGCTTCTCGGCGGCCGACATCGCCTTCACGTCGGACCTGATCAACCGCCGTGGCCTGATCATCCCGCCGAAGTACCCGATCACCGAGGGCAGCAGCCTTACGCCGTTCTTCAAGCGTGCCCTGCAGTGCGACTTCGACTGTTACATGACCGAGCAGGTGATCCCGATGTGGCGCGCCCGCACCGACGGCAACAGCATCCTGCAACTGGTCAACCAGGTGAGCCTGTACGCGCTGGAGGACTACCTGCGCGACAGCCCGAAAATCGCCGTGATGCACAATGCCGATGATGTCATCCTCGGCCCTGGCGATATCGGCTTCCTGCGCAAGGTGTTTGGCGAGCGCCTGACCCTGTACCCCCATGGCGGCCATTGCGGCAACCTCAACTACCGCGTCAACAGCGACGCCATGCTGGAGTTCTTCCGTGGTTAACAAATTCCTCTTCGCCACCGCCCTGCTGGTTGCCGGCAATGCCCTGGCCGCGGAAACCGCGCCGCGCACCAGCGTGATCGAGTCCGATCCTCAAGTAACCGCCGAACCCTTGGCCCCCGAAGCCGACGGCTTCACCGACCCGCTGCGCGAGCTGAAATTCAACCCAGGCCTGGACCAGCGCGAATTCGAGCGCTCCACCCTGGCGGCGCTCAACATATACGACCCGCTGGAGTCGCTGAACCGGCGCATCTACCACTTCAACTACCGCCTGGACCAGTGGGTGCTGCTGCCGCTGGTGGATGGCTACCAGTACGTGACGCCCAGGTTCGTGCGTACCGGGGTGAGCAATTTCTTCAATAACCTGGGCGATGTGCCGAACCTGTTCAACAGCGTGCTGCAGCTCAAGGCCAAGCGTTCGGCAGAGATCACCGCACGGCTGATGTTCAATACCATCATCGGTGTGGGTGGGCTATGGGACCCGGCGACCAGGATGGGCCTGCCGCGCCAGAGCGAGGATTTTGGCCAGACGTTGGGGTTCTATGGCGTGCCTGATGGGCCATACATCATGCTGCCGGTGCTTGGGCCGTCCAATTTGCGCGATACCACCGGGGTGGTGGTGGATTACGCTGGCGAACAGGCGATCAATTATCTGAACATGGCCGAGGTCAGCACCGATCATCCGGAAATCTTCCTGCTGCGCGCGGTGGACAAGCGCTACACCACCAAATTCCGCTACGGCCAGCTCAACTCGCCGTTCGAGTACGAGAAGGTTCGGTATGTGTACACCCAGTCGCGCAAGCTGCAGATTGCCGAGTAACGTGCTGCTTGCACAACCGCTGTAGGAGCGGCCTCGTGTCGCGAAAGGGCCGCACAGCGGCCCCAGGTTTTCAGCGGCGCTGCAACTATCGATGGGGCCGCTTTGCGGCCCTTTCGCGACACAAGGCCGCTCCTACGCGCCGCGTAGGTTCGATTACACCCCCAGAAACTGCTCCAGCTCCCGCCGCTTGGCCAGCGCATCCCGCCGCCCCAGCTCGATCAGCTCGCTGCAATAGCTGGCTTCGAACAGCAAGTAGCTCAACACCCCCGCCCCGCTGGTCCGCGTCGCCCCCGGCCCGCGCAGGAACAAGCGCAGCGCTGCCGGCAGCTCGCGCCGATGCCGTGCGGCAATTTCGTCCAGCGGCTGGCTGGGCGCCACCACCAGCACCTCGATCGGCGCCAGGCCCAGGCGTCGCGCATCCAGGTGGGCCGGCAGCAGGCGGCTGAGGTGGTTCAAACGCTGCAACAGCTCGATATCGCCTTCCAGGCTGTCGATGAACGTGCTGTTGAGCATGTGCCCGGCGATCTGCGCCAGGCTTGGCTGATGGCCACTGAACACGCGCTGGGTCGGCAGCGGCGGCGCTGGCCGCTGCGGGTTGCCGCTGACGCCGACCACCAGCACGCGGCTGGCACCCAGGTGCAGGGCCGGGCTGATCGGCGCCGACTGGCGAACCGCGCCGTCGCCGTAGTACTCATCGCCGAGCCGCACCGGGGCGAACAGCAGCGGGATGGCCGAGCTGGCCAGCAGGTGGTCAACGGTCAAGGGCGTGGGCACACCGAGCCGGCGGTGGCGCAGCCAGGCGTCGATGGTGCCGCGGCCTTGGTAGAAGGTCACCGCCTGGCCAGACTCGTAGCCGAATGCGGTTACCGCCACCGCGCGCAGCTGCTCGCTGGCCAGGGCATGGGTAATGCCATCGAGGTCGATGTGCGACTGCAACAGGCCACGCAGCGGGCTGCTGTCGAGCAGGGCAACCGGTGCCTGGCCACCCAGCCCCAGCAGGTTGTGGCCGACAAAGCGGCTGGCCTGGCGGATTACACCGGGCCAGTCGCTGCGCAACACCAGGTGGCTGCCCAGGTTCTGCCAGAAGGCGGTGAGCCTTTGCACTGCCTCGCTGAAGCGCATTGCGCCACTGGCCAGGGTCACAGCATTGATGGCGCCGGCCGAGGTACCGACGATCACCGGGAAGGGGTTGGCTGCGCCGGCAGGCAGCAGCTCGGCGATGCCGGCCAGAACGCCGACCTGGTAGGCGGCGCGGGCGCCGCCGCCAGAGAGGATCAGGCCGGTAGTCGGGGGTGGGACCATGTCTTGCTCCCTGGAACTTTTACCGCCAGTGCTGGCCTCATCGCCGGCAGGCCGGCGCCCACATGATCAGCGCTTTTTCTTGTCATACAGCCGCGGCGCACCTTCAGGCCGCGACTTGAAGCGCCGGTGCGCCCACAGGTACTGCTCCGGGCACTCGCGCAACACGCCTTCGATCCACTGGTTGATGCGCAGGCAATCGGCCTCTTCGCTTTCACCGGGGAAGCCTTCCAGCGGCGGGTGGATCACCAGGCGATAGCCACTGCCATCCTCCAGGCGCTTCTGGGTGAAGGGAATGACCTGCGCCTTGCCCAGGCGGGCGAACTTGGTGGTGGCGGTAACCGTCGCCGCCTGGATGCCGAACAACGGCACGAACAGGCTCTGCTTGGCGCCGTAGTCCTGGTCGGGTGCATACCAGATGGCGCGGCCGGCACGCAGCAGCTTGAGCATGCCGCGCACGTCTTCACGCTCCACCGCAAGCGAATCGAGGTTGTGGCGCTCACGGCCGCTGCGCTGGATGAAGTCGAACAGCGGGTTGCCATGCTCGCGGTACATGCCGTCGATGGTGTGCACCTGGCCCAGCAACGCGGCGCCGATCTCCAGGGTGGTGAAATGCACGGCCATGAGGATCGCGCCCTGCCCGGCCTGTTGCGCGGCTTGCAGGTGCTCGAGGCCCTCGATGTGCGCCAGGCGCGCCAGCCTGGCCTTGGGCCACCACCAGCTCATGGCCATTTCGAAGAAGGCGATGCCGGTGGAGGCGAAATTCGCCTTCAACAAACGGCGCCGTTCGTCGACGGACATCTGGGGGAAACACAGTTCCAGGTTGCGTGCAGCGATGCGTCGGCGCTCACCGGCCACCCGGTACATCAGCGCGCCCAGGGCAGCGCCAAGCCACAACAGGGCGCGGTAGGGCAACTGCACCACCAGCCACAGCAGGCCCAGGCCCAGCCACAGGCCCCAGAACCTGGGGTGAAGGAAATAGGGACGAAAACGCGGGCGTTCCATTGAAGCTTCCGGTAAGTCAAAGGCCGAGCATTCTACATCGGATCGGCGCCGGTTGCGGCCAACCGGTCTTATCGTTATAAGTCAGGGCACTTTTTCCGCAACAAGCCGTCTATGCAGACCATGAGCCCAAACCACACACCCGACACCGCCTCCGTGTTCCAGCTCAAGGGCAGCATGCTCGCCATCACTGTGCTGGAGCTGGGGCGCAACGACCTTGAAGCCCTCGACCGCCAGCTGGCGGCGAAAGTGGCCCAAGCCCCCAATTTTTTCAGCAACACACCGTTGGTGCTGGCGCTGGACAAGCTGCCGGCCGACGAAGGGGCGATCGACCTGCCCGGGCTGATGCGCATCTGCCGTCACCACGGCCTGCGAACCCTGGCGATCCGTGCAAACCGCATCGAGGACATCGCTGCCGCGATCGCCATCGACCTGCCGGTATTGCCGCCCTCCGGCGCCCGTGAGCGGCCGCTGGAGCCGGAGCCGGAAGTGAAAAAGCCCGAGCCGGCGCCGGCGCCCGCTGCAGAGCCGGAAATCCGCCCGACCCGGATCATCACTTCGCCTGTACGTGGCGGCCAGCAGATCTATGCTCAGGGTGGCGACCTGGTGGTCACAGGCTCTGTGAGCCCGGGTGCGGAACTTCTGGCCGATGGCAACATCCATGTGTACGGCGCCATGCGCGGCCGCGCCCTGGCCGGCATCAAAGGCAACACCAAGGCCCGTATCTTCTGCCAGCAGATGACCGCCGAAATGGTCTCCATCGCTGGCCAGTACAAGGTCTGCGAGGACCTGCGCCGCGACCCGCTGTGGGGCGGCGGCGTGCAAGTCAGCCTGTCCGGTGACGTGTTGAACATCACCCGTCTTTAACGGATACTTGCCGTCATTTTTAGAGCAACTTTTTTACCTGTTGCCGTTTTTTTGCATTTTGCTGGGACGCCTGTCCCGACTTATTTAGGGGTGAAACACCTTGGCCAAGATTCTCGTCGTTACTTCCGGCAAGGGGGGTGTGGGCAAGACCACCACCAGCGCCGCCATCGGCACCGGCCTCGCACTGCGCGGCCACAAGACGGTCATCGTCGACTTCGACGTGGGCCTGCGTAACCTCGACCTGATCATGGGCTGCGAGCGCCGCGTGGTTTACGACTTCGTCAACGTGGTCAATGGTGAAGCCAACCTGCAGCAGGCCCTGATCAAGGACAAGCGCCTTGAGAACCTGTACGTACTTGCCGCCAGCCAGACCCGCGACAAGGACGCACTGACCCAGGAAGGCGTCGAAAAGGTACTGATGGACCTCAAAGCACAGTTCGAGTACGTCATCTGCGACTCGCCGGCGGGTATCGAGAAAGGCGCGCACCTGGCCATGTACTTCGCCGACGAAGCCATCGTCGTGACCAACCCTGAAGTGTCTTCGGTACGTGACTCCGACCGTATGCTGGGCATCCTGTCGAGCAAGTCGCGCCGCTCTGAAAACGGCGAAGAGCCGATCAAGGAGCACCTGCTGATCACCCGTTACCACCCCGAGCGTGTCGTCAAGGGCGAAATGCTGAGCGTGGCCGACGTGGAAGAGATCCTGTCGATCAAGCTCAAGGGTGTGATCCCGGAGTCGCAGGCGGTACTCAAGGCGTCCAACCAAGGTATCCCGGTCATTCTCGATGATCAGAGCGATGCTGGCCAGGCCTACAGCGACGCGGTCGACCGCCTGCTGGGCAAAGAGAAGCCGATGCGCTTCATCGATGTACAGAAGAAGGGATTCTTCGAGCGCATTTTCGGGAGCAAATAAACCATGAACCTTTTTGACTTCTTTCGTGGCAGACAGAAACAGACCAGTGCGTCGGTGGCGAAAGAGCGTCTACAGATCATCGTGGCGCATGAGCGCGGCCAGCGCAGCGAACCGGACTACCTGCCGGCCCTGCAAAAAGAGCTGCTCGAGGTGATCCGCAAGTATGTGAACATCGGCAGCGATGATGTGCACATCGAACTGGAAAACCAGGGCAGTTGCTCGATTCTGGAGCTGAACATCACCTTGCCCGATCGCTGATACAGCGAACGGGCTTGATCATTGGGGCTGCTTTGCAGCCCGTTCGCGACACAAGGCCGCTCCTACAGAGAGCGGCCTTGTGTCGCGAACGGGCCGCAACGCGGCCCCAATGGTTTTCCCCGATTTGACCGAGAACCCGCAATGCCGCTGTCGAACGTCCAGATCCTTCATGAAGACGCCGCCATCCTGGTGGTCAACAAGCCGACCCTGCTGCTGTCGGTGCCAGGCCGCGCCGATGACAACAAGGACTGCCTGATCACCCGCCTGCAGGAAAACGGCTACCCGGATGCGCTGATCGTCCACCGCCTGGACTGGGAAACCTCCGGCATCATCCTGCTGGCCCGCGATGCCGACAGCCACCGCGAGCTGTCGCGCCAGTTCCACGACCGCGAGACCGAGAAGGCCTACACCGCACTGTGCTGGGGCCAACCGGCGCTGGACAGCGGCAGCATCGATTTGCCCCTGCGCTACGACCCGCCCACCAAGCCCCGCCATGTGGTGGACCATGAGCAAGGCAAACACGCCCTGACCTTCTGGCGCATCCTCGAGCGTTGCGGCGACCACTGCCGGGTGGAGCTGACGCCGATCACCGGCCGTTCGCACCAGTTGCGCGTGCACATGCTGTCGATCGGGCACCCGCTGCTCGGTGACCGTTTGTATGCCAACCCCGAGGCGCTGGCGGCACATGAGCGGTTGTGCCTGCATGCGGCCATGTTGAGCTTCACCCACCCGGTTTCCGGTGAGCGGCTGAAGTTCGAGTGCCCTGCACCTTTTTAAGCTGCAAGCTTCAAGCGACAAGCTGCAAGAAAAGCCAGAACAGATCGCGTTGCAGCTTGCTCCGCGGCCTGCTCTTGCTTGAAGCTTGCAGCTTGCGGCTTGAAGCTCGAATTGGAGTGAGTTATGCGCGAAGCACTGAACACCGGCCTGATCGATTTTCTCAAGGCCTCCCCTACGCCCTTCCACGCCACCGCCAGCCTGGCCCTGCGCCTCGAAGCGGCCGGCTACCAGCGCCTGGACGAGCGTGACAGTTGGGCCACGGTGCCTGGCGGCCGCTATTACGTCACCCGCAACGATTCTTCGATCATCGCCATCAACCTGGGCAAGCAAGCGCCGCTGCTGGGTGGCATTCGCATGGTCGGTGCGCACACCGACAGCCCGTGCCTGCGGGTCAAGCCGCAGCCGGAGCTGCAGCGCCAAGGGTTCCTGCAGTTGGGTGTGGAAGTGTACGGCGGCGCCCTGCTGGCGCCGTGGTTCGACCGTGACCTGTCGCTGGCCGGCCGCGTGACCTTCCGGCGTGATGGCAAGGTCGAAAGCCAGCTGATCGACTTCAAGCTGCCGATCGCCATCATTCCCAACCTGGCGATCCACCTCAACCGCACTGCCAACGAAGGCTGGCAGATCAACCCGCAGAACGAACTGCCACCAATCCTGGCCCAGGTGGCCGGCGACGAGCGCATCGACTTCCGCGCCCTGCTCACCGAGCAGCTTGCCCGTGAACACCAGCTCAACGCCGACGTGGTGCTGGACTACGAGCTGAGCTTCTACGATACCCAGGACGCCGCACTGATCGGCCTGAACGGTGACTTCATCGCCGGGGCGCGCCTGGACAACCTGCTGTCGTGCTACGCCGGCCTGCAGGCGCTGCTGGCCGCTGACAGTGACGAAACCTGCGTGCTGGTGTGCAACGACCACGAAGAAGTCGGCAGCTGCTCGGCCTGCGGCGCCGACGGCCCGATGCTCGAGCAGACCCTGCAGCGCCTGCTGCCGGACGGCGACACTTACGTGCGCACCATCCAGCGTTCGCTCATGGTCTCGGCCGACAATGCCCACGGCGTGCACCCCAACTACGCCGACAAGCATGACGGCAACCACGGGCCCAAGCTCAATGCAGGGCCGGTGATCAAGGTCAACAACAACCAGCGCTACGCTACCAACAGTGAAACCGCGGGCTTCTTCCGCCACCTGTGCATGGCCGAAGAAGTGCCGGTGCAGAGCTTCGTGGTGCGCAGCGACATGGGTTGCGGCTCGACCATCGGTCCGATCACCGCTAGCCACCTGGGCGTGCGCACGGTCGATATCGGCCTGCCGACCTTTGCCATGCACTCGATACGTGAACTGTGCGGCAGCCAGGATCTGGCGCACCTGGTGAAGGTGTTGACCGCGTTCTACCGCAGCCGCGAACTGCCCTGACCGCCGGCAGTGCCCGCCCCTTCAGTGGGGGCGGGCGTTGCCGACTAAGGCGCGGGGTTCAGCAGCGCTTCGAGGTCGAGGCGGCCTTCAGGGGCCCAGTTCATGTATTGCCAGAGGGAGAAGCCTTCGGGGAGGCTGCCAGATTCGCTTTGCGCACGAGCTAAAAGACCGGCTACCCGTTCACGTTCATCGGCTGGAAAATTGAGGCGTTCGACGTCGGTCAAGTTATCCAGATACTCAAGATATCCCTTGAACACGGGTCTTAGGTCGCCTGTGTTATAGGCATGGTCGCTGAGACGTGTGAAGAAAATATTGTCCAATTCTGTTTTTGCTCTAGCTGCCGCATAACGTTCCACTTCGGTATAACTGTTTTCATCCTGCTCGATTGCCACTAGATGAGCGCGGTCCAACCCCCAAAACGGGTTTTCCTCAAACTGAGTCTCCACCCCTGAGAGCTTTTCGATACCTACCAGATAATCCAGGGCTTGCCGGTGGCGTTCAGCCTGTTCAGGCGTGTAATTTTCTGGAGGCGGTTCATTCTTGAATTTTTCTTCTCCCCGTGTTCGATAGCTATAACTGATTCGATCCCCGAGCGACGGTGTTCCATAGATCCGTGCATGAAGTGCTCGAACCTCGTCCTTGTTTCTGGCGTCGTTAAGGGCCTCATCAGACAAACTCACCTTGCACCCTGGTTGTGCAGTACCCTCCTCCGACTTTGTGGGCGGTAGCAGAACGTTTTCCTGGCGTACGACAGGCGTGGCATTAACGCTGAAAATTTTCATGGGCGTTCCTCGGTGCTCATCGAGGGGCACCTTCACTGGCGCCCCGCGAGGTTCATTGAATAGTGAACCTCACCGCGTAGTGATAAGGCATTTGCGTTCCTATCCTTTCCATCTTCACCGTACAAGTTGCGCGCGATGACCCGATCGAAACAGCATCCTTTTTCCAGGTGGGTATATAGCGTGGTGGTGGCGCAGTATGCGATACGGAGAAACGACACTTTTTACTACCGGATGCGTACACAAAGCGCATGCCCGAAATTGAATCAGCAAAGCTTGTAACTAAAAACACTCTGTTCTGGCGGGCATTCACTTCACCCATGACCGGCTGTGACGTACCTGACATGTGCTCATAGGTGTAACTGGCTGCGGCACTTGTTTTATTATCGACAATCACCGTTGCCAAGTTATTCTCGGCATGGGCAGTAATGCTCAACCCTGCCACCGCCAACAACGATAAACTGTTGCGTACTGATTTTGCACTCATCGTCGAACCTTCTAAAAATCCCCACACACCGTGGTGAATCTTATATCGGCCAAGGGATGCATTCCTGTGTAGGAAACTGGTCTGATAGATGCGTAGGAAATATGAACCTTTAACCCCACCGATTAAACATTATGTGATACAAGTCATTCCGCTTCGCCAGCTAGCCACTATGCTTAAAGCATCCCCCCCGCACGTGCAGAAGGATCGCCCGTCATGTCCCCTTTCCTGTCCCTGTTCGTCCCCGTGTTCGGTTTCCTGATGCTGCTGACCATCGGCTTCAGCCTGCGTGAGCGCGACGTCGGTGTGCTGATGATGTGGATCGGCACCTTGGGCATCTTCGGCCTCACCTGCTGGAAGATCCTGGAGAAACTCCCCACATAAACCTCTACACTCGGCCAATCGTTTGACCTGAGGTAGATTTCCCGGTGCCAGCCCTCCTGCGTTGCCTTGCCCTGCTGCTGTTTCTGTTCATCTCCCCGGTACAGGCCGCCGGCCTGCCTGGCCTGCTTGGCTCCAGTGCGCCGGCCCAGCCAGAAGCCACCGAGCCCTTGGGCAAATCGCTGGACGAGGTGATCAAGAACCTGGAGAACGACCAGCAACGCGCCAAGCTGCTGGCCGACCTGAAGAAGCTGCGCGATGCCACCAAGCAGTCGCAACCCACCGTCGAGCAGGGCGTGCTGGGCCTGATCGGCGGTGCGCTGCATGATTTCGAGAAGCAGTTCAGCGGCGACGCCAGCCCGTTCCAGCGGTGGGCGCTGGAAATCGACCAGGCCCAGGCGGAGCTGGCTGAACTGGTGGTGCCCGTGCACCAGTGGCCGGCGATCCTGTTCGGCTTTGCCGCGATCATCGCCGTGTGGAGCCTGCTGGCCTATGCATTCAACTGGATCGGCCACCGGGTGCGTGTGCGCTTCGGCCTGACCGAGGAGTTGCCACAGCACCCGCGCACCTGGGACCTGGTGCGCTTCGCCCTGCGCAAGCTGGGGCCGTGGCTGGTGGCGCTGGTGTTCACGGTGTACCTGAGCTTTGCCCTGCCCTCCTCGCTCGGCAAGTCCATGGCCATGGTGCTGGCCTATGCGCTGGTGGTAGGCACCTGCTTTTCGGCCATCTGCGTGATCGCCTTCTCGCTGCTCGACGGCCCGCACCGCCACCGCGCGCTGCACATCCTGCGCCACCAGGCATTTCGGCCGCTGTGGCTGATCGGCAGCTTCGCCGCCTTTGGCGAAGCGATGAGCGACCCGCGCCTGACCGTCGCCCTTGGTACACACCTGGCGCACGCCCTGGCCACCCTGGCCAATGTGATCGCCGCGCTGTGCACCGGCCTGTTCATACTGCGTTTCCGCCGCCCGATCGCCCACCTGATCCGCAACCAGCCCCTGTCGCGGCGCCTGACCCGGCGCACCCTGAGCGACACCATCGAAATCCTTGGCAGCTTCTGGTACATACCGGCGATGATCCTGGTGGCGATCTCGCTGTTCGCCACCTTCGTGTCGGCCGGCGACACCAGCACCGCGCTGCGCCAGTCACTGATGTGCACGGTGCTGGTGGTGGTGTGCATGGTGCTCAATGGCCTGGTGCGCCGCCACGCCGCCAACCCCAAGCGCGCCAACAAGCGGCAAGCGGTATACACAGAGCGCCTGCGCAACTTCGGTTATGTGCTGGTGCACCTGTTCATCTGGCTGGTGTTCATCGAGCTGGGGCTGCGCGTTTGGGGCCAGTCGATGATCAGCTTCGCCGAAGGTGAGGGCCATGAAGTCAGCCTGCGCCTGCTGGGCCTGGCCGGCACGCTGATTGTCGCCTGGCTGGTGTGGATCCTGGCCGACACGGCCGTGCACCACGCCCTGGTGCGTTCACGCCGGGGCCTGGCCAACGCCCGCGCGCAAACCATGATGCCGCTGATCCGCAACGTGATGTTCGTGGTGATTTTCATCATTGCGCTGATCGTCGCCCTGGCCAACATGGGCATGAACGTCACGCCGCTGCTGGCCGGTGCCGGGGTGATCGGCCTGGCCATCGGTTTTGGCGCGCAGTCGCTGGTGGCCGACCTGATCACGGGCCTGTTCATCATCATCGAAGACTCCCTGGCCATCGACGACTATGTCGATGTGGGTGGCCACCTGGGCACCGTTGAAGGCCTGACCATCCGCACCGTGCGCCTGCGCGACATCGATGGCATCGTGCACACCATCCCGTTCAGCGAGATCAAGAGCATCAAGAACTACTCGCGCGAGTTCGGCTATGCGATCTTCCGTGTGGCCATCCCGCACAGTATGAACATCGACCAGGCCATCACGCTGATCCGCGAAGTGGGGCAGAAACTGCGCAACGATCCACTGATGCGCCGCAATATCTGGTCACCCCTTGAGCTGCAAGGGGTGGAAAGTTTCGAGTCTGGTTCGGCGATTCTGCGGGCACGCTTCAAGACCGCACCCATCAAGCAATGGGAAGTGTCGCGGGCGTTCAACCTGGCCTTGAAGCGCCAGCTGGATGCTGCCGGGCTGGACCTGGCGATGCCACGCTTGTCGGTACAGGTGGTGACGGCGGGTGGCGGCGCGATGGCAGAGGCCGGCGGGACCACCGATTAGGGTCGCCAGCAGCCGCTATCCGGCCTGGGCGCGGATGCGGATCGCATCATGGCGCCAATACTCAAGGTCACAGTCGATCAGGTGCCCATGCTGGTCACTGTTGACCCGGGTGATATGCAGCCCCGGGCTGCCGGTGGATACCTTCAAGGCTGCGGCCGCAGCCACGGGTAACGCCGTGGGCAGGATTTCAAAGCACACCTGCCCGTAGCGGATGCCGTAGACCCGCCCATAAATCTCGGTCAGCGACTGCGCCAGGTCATGTTCGAGGATGTCGGGGAAGTAACGCGGGTTGAGGTAATGCTCGGCATACAGCACCGCCCGCCCATCGATACGCCGCAACCGGCAGATGCGTATCACGCTGGACAGCGCCGGCAGGTGCAGACGCGCGCAAATGGCCGCCGATGCCGGCTGCAACCGGGCCGAAAGCAGTTCGGTACTGGCCACCCGCCCCTGGTCCCGCACCATCGCGTGAAAGTGGCTACGCTCGATCAGGTCGTAGGTCAGCCGCTCGGGGGCGACGAACCAGCCGCGCCGCTCTTCGCGGTAGATCAGCCCTTGGGCTTCCAGCTGCACCAGCGCCTCGCGCAGGGTGATACGCGTGGTATCGAACACCTCGCTGAGTTTGCGCTCGGCCGGCAGCTTGCCGCCCGGCGCCAGCAGGCCGTGCTCGATCTGCTCCTGCAAGGCATGGCAGATGGCTGTTACCGCACGCGGTGGCGTCGACTGCATCAAGGGTTACCTATCTGGACTAGTCCAGCCCCAGAACAGGGCACTTGGAGAATAGTGCAAGCCTAGGCAGGGCTGATGAACATGCTGTGACAAAGCAGCTGTACACGCTTCATCAGAGCACTGCCAGATTCGGGCCAAGCCTTATGAATCGGGGCTTGCGATCTGGTCTACGCTGTATTCGCAGGAGGCGGCAGCACCTGGTTCAACCCTTCCCTTACATCAAATTGTCACGCAACCGGCCTACCTTGGCGCAAGGTTTGCTGACCTAGACCAAAGGTTAGCCAAGCAAGGCTTCACTCATAACAACGATCGCGCAAGGCACCCACCCAAAGGAGCTTCGGATGAAAAAGTTGTTCATGGCGTCACTGCTCGGCTCGGCCATGGCCCTGTGTACCTCGGCCATGGCCGCCGGCACCGACCTCAAGGCCCTGGAAGACGCTGCCCGCAAGGAGGGCACGATCAACAGCGTGGGCATGCCCGATGCCTGGGCCAACTGGAAAGGCACCTGGGAAGACCTGGCCAGCAAGTACGGCCTCAAGCACACCGACACCGACATGAGCTCGGCCCAGGAAATCGCCAAGTTCGATGCCGAGAAGGACAACGCCAGCGCCGATATCGGTGACGTCGGTGCCGCCTTCGGCCCGATTGCCGTGGCCAAGGGCGTGAGCCAGCCGTACAAACCGAGCACCTGGGACCAGGTACCGGGCTGGGCCAAGGACAAGGATGGTCACTGGGCGCTGGCCTATACCGGCACCATCGCCTTCATCATCAACAAGGACCTGGTGAAGGAAGAAGAACGCCCTAAAACCTGGCACGACCTGGAAAAAGGCAAGTACAAGGTCGCCATCGGCGATGTCAGTACTGCCGCCCAGGCCGCCAACGGCGTGCTGGCCGCAGCCATCGCCTACAAGGGCGATGAGAGCAACGTCGCCCCGGGCCTTCAGCTGTTCACCAAGCTGGCCCAGCAGAAGCGCCTGTCGCTGGCCAACCCGACCATACAGACCCTGGAGAAAGGCGAGGTCGAAGTGGGCGTGGTGTGGGACTTCAACGGCCTGAGCTACCGCGACCAGATCGACCCGAAACGCTTCGAAGTGCTGATCCCCTCGGACGGGTCGGTCATCTCCGGCTACACCACCATCATCAACAAGTACGCCAAAAACCCCAATGCAGCCAAGCTTGCGCGTGAGTACATCTTCAGCGATGCCGGGCAGATCAACCTGGCCAAGGGGCATGCCCGGCCGATCCGCGCCGAGCACCTGAAACTGCCCGCGGACGTGCAGGCCAAGCTGCTGCCTAACGAGCAGTACGGCGCTGCGCAGCCGATCAAGAAACCCGAAGTGTGGGAAGCGACCTCGAAAAAGCTGCCGCAGATGTGGCAGGAGCAAGTCATCATCGAGATGGAATGAAGAAGCTTCAAGCTGCAAGCTGCAAGCTACAAGTGCAAGCAGGTGATCGACATGCCGGCTCGTTCTTGCAGCTTGTAGCTTGAAGCTTGCAGCTCCACTGGGAGCCACCATGCAACACAATGTCATCCTGGTCCTGCTCGACGGCCTCAACCACCAGGTGGCCCATCACGCCATGGGCCACCTGCACGCTTACGTCGAAGCCGACCGTGCCGCGCTGTACCGTGTGGAATGCGAGCTGCCGTCGCTGTCCCGGCCGCTGTACGAGTGCATCCTCACCGGCGTGGCGCCAATCGACAGCGGCATCGTGCACAACAACGTCAACCGCCTGTCCAACCAGCGCAGCGTGTTCCACTACGCCCGCGAGGCCAACCTGGGCACTGCTGCGGCGGCTTATCACTGGATGAGCGAGTTGTACAACCGCTCGCCCTTCGACCCGCAGCGCGACCGCCATACCCACGCGCCGAAGCTGCCGATCCAGCATGGCCTGTTCTATTGGGACGACCGCTACCCCGACTCGCACCTGCTGGCCGACGCCGAGTACCTGCGCCGCCGCCATGCGCCGAACTTTTTGCTGGTGCACCCGATGAGCATCGACGACACCGGCCACCGCCACGGCCTGGACAGCAGCCAGTACCGCAACGCTGCGCGCAGCGCCGACATCCTCTTGGCCGACTACCTGCCGCACTGGCTCGAAGAGGGCTACCAGGTACTGGTCACCGCCGACCACGGCATGAACAACGACCGCTCGCACAACGGCCTGCTGGCCGAAGAGCGCGAAGTGCCGCTGTTCGTGTTTGGCGACGCCTTCAGCCTCGACCCGGCCGCCAAGCCGCTGCAAACCGAGCTGTGTGGCACCATCTGCGAGTTGCTGGGCGTTGCCCACGACAAGACCGTCTGCCGGGAGCTGCTCAAGTGAATGCCGGCGCCCGCGGGCGCTACCTGGCCCTGCTCTGCCTGCTGCCGTTCGCTGTGTTCTTCGTCATCTTCCAGATCGCCCCGCTGGCCTGGGTGGCCATCAACAGCGTGCAGTCGGAAGCGGGCTGGGGGCTGGCCAACTTCAGCAAGGTGTTCGCCTCGAAGTTCTACCTGCAGGCACTGCAACGCAGCCTGGAAATCAGCTTCTGGTCGAGCCTGTTCGGCATCATCATCGCCACCCTCGGTGCTTACTCGCTGCGCCAGGTGGATTCGCGCCTGCGCGACTTCGTCAGCGCCTTCGCCAACATGACCAGCAATTTCGCCGGCGTGCCGCTGGCCTTTGCGTTCATCATCCTGCTCGGTTTCAACGGGGCGCTGACCCTGCTGCTCAAGCAGGTTGGCCTGCTGGAAGACTTCAGCATCTACTCCAAAAGCGGCCTGATCCTGGTCTACACCTACTTCCAGATCCCCCTGGGCGTACTGCTGCTCTACCCGGCCTTCGATGCCCTGCGCGAAGACTGGCGCGAATCGGCCGCGTTGCTGGGCGCCAGCCACTGGCAATACTGGCGGCACATCGGCCTGCCAGTGCTGACCCCGGCCCTGCTCGGTACCTTCGTCATTCTGCTGGCCAATGCCCTGGGCGCGTATGCCACGGTGTATGCGCTGACCACCGGCAACTTCAACGTGCTGCCGATCCGCATCGCCGGCCTGGTGGCCGGTGACATCAGCCTGGACCCCAACCTGGCCAGCGCGCTGGCCATGGTGCTGGTGGGCTTGATGACGGTGGTCACGGTCGTCCATCAATGGCTGCTGAAACGGAGCTACCATGCACGCTAACCGCTCAACCAGGCCGAGCGCCGGCAGCCTCTATCACCGCGCCGTGGTGTACCTGCTGTTTCTCATTCTGCTGCTACCACTGGCCGGCACCCTGCTCTACTCGCTGGCCACCAGCTGGTCAGCCAGCCTGCTGCCCAGCGGCCTGACCTTCAAGTGGTACGTGGCGCTGTGGGGCGAGCCGCGCTTTCTGGCGGCCTTCGGCCAGTCGCTGCTGGTGTGCGTGGGCGCGCTGCTGCTGTCGGTGGTGCTGATCCTGCCACTGCTGTTCGTGGTGCACTACCACTTCCCCAGGCTCGACGCACTGATGAACATCCTCATCCTGCTACCGTTCGCGGTACCGCCGGTGGTGTCCTCGGTGGGCCTGCTGCAGCTGTACGGCAGCGGGCCGATGGCCATGGTCGGCACGCCGTGGATCCTGATCGGCTGCTACTTCACCATCGCCCTGCCGTTCATGTACCGGGCGATCACCAACAACTTGCAGGCGATCAACCTGCGCGACCTGATGGACGCCGCCCAACTGCTCGGCGCCAGCACCTGGCAGGCGGCGTTCCTGGTGGTGCTGCCCAACCTGCGCAAAGGCCTGATGGTGGCGCTGCTGCTGTCGTTCTCGTTCCTGTTCGGCGAGTTCGTGTTCGCCAACCTGCTGGTCGGCACGCGCTACGAGACCCTGCAGGTGTACCTGAACAACATGCGCAACAGCAGCGGCCACTTCAACAGCGCGCTGGTGATCTCGTACTTCGCCTTCGTGCTGGTACTGACCTGGGTCGCCAACCGCCTGAACAAGGACAAGACCTGACATGAGCTTCGTCAGCGTACAGAAACTGCACAGACGCTATGGCGGCACCCCGGTGTTCGAAAACATCGACTGCCAGATCGAACGCGGCGAGTTCGTCACCCTGCTCGGCCCTTCCGGCTGCGGCAAGTCCACCCTGCTGCGCTGCATCGCCGGGCTGACCCCGGTGGACGGCGGGCAGATCCTGCTCGACGGCCAGGACATCGTGCCGCTGAGCCCGCAAAAGCGCGGCATCGGCATGGTGTTCCAGAGCTATGCGCTGTTCCCCAACATGACCGTGGAGCAGAATGTCGCCTTTGGCCTGCGCATGCAGAAGGTCAAGGCCAGTGACACTCAAGTACGTGTGCGCGAGGCGCTGGAACTGGTGGAACTGGGCAGTTTTGCCGGGCGTTACCCGCACCAGCTGTCCGGTGGCCAGTGCCAGCGGGTGGCCCTGGCCCGCTCGCTGGTCACCCGGCCACGCCTGCTGCTGCTCGACGAGCCGCTGTCGGCGCTGGATGCGCGTATTCGCAAGCACCTGCGCGAGCAGATCCGCGCCATCCAGCGCGAACTGGGGCTGACCACCATCTTCGTTACCCATGACCAGGAAGAAGCGCTGACGATGTCTGATCGCATCTTCCTGATGAACCAGGGGCGCATCGTGCAGAGCGGCGACGCCGAAACCCTGTACACGGCCCCGGTGGACCTGTTTGCCGCCGGCTTCATCGGCAACTACAACCTGCTCGACCCGGACAGTGCCAGCCGCCTGCTGCAACGCCCGGTGGCCAGCCGCCTGGCGATTCGCCCCGAGTCGATCACCTTGAGCCGCGATGGCGAACTGGACGGCGAAGTGCGCAGCCACAGCCTGCTGGGCAATGTGATCCGCTACCGGGTACGGGTTCGTGACGTGGAGCTGGTGGTGGATGTGCTCAATCGCTCATCGGCCGACCTGCACGCGGACGGCCAGCGGGTATCCTTGTCGATCGACCCCACGGCGCTACGGGAAGTGGCCTAAGGAGATTCAACGCATGGCACTGGCAATTTTCGATCTGGATGAAACCCTGATCCATGGCGACTGCGCGTCGCTGTGGAGCGAGCAAATGGCGCGGCTGGGCTGGGTCGACGGCAAGGAGTTCCTGCGCCGCGACCATGCCCTGATGGAGGCCTACGGCAAAGGCCACCTGCAGATGGAAGAGTACATGGCCTTCAGCCTGGAGCCGATTGCCGGGCGTACGCTGGAAGAGGTCGAGCACCTGGTGGAGCCATGGGTGGAGGATGTCATCGAGCCGATCATTTTCGGTGATGCCTGCCGCTGCATCGCCGAGCATCGCAAGCGTGGCGACCGCATCCTGATCATTTCCGCCTCGGGCACTCACCTGGTCGGGCCGATTGCGGCGCGGTTAGGGGTGGACGAGTACCTAGCGATCGAGCTGGAGGCTGTGAACGGGGTGTATACCGGGAAGACCCATGGGGTGCTGACTTACCGGGAGGGCAAGATCACCCGCTTGCTGGAGTGGCTGGACCAGGAGCAGGAAAACCTGGAGGGGGCGAGTTTCTATTCCGATTCGCGCAACGACCTGCCGTTATTGCTCAAGGTGGATCATCCGCATGTGGTGAACCCGGATGCGGTGTTGCGCGAGCATGCCGAAAAGAATGGCTGGCCGATACTGAGCTGGGCTTGACGGCCATGGGGGGCGCTTTGCGCCCCTTTCGCGACACAAGGCCGCCCTGTAGATGCGGCCTTGTGTCGCGATGGGCTGCAAGGCAGCCCCGGCAATCTCACGCCAGGCTAGCGTCGATCACCATCACCAGCTTGCCCGACACCTGATTGCTCTCAAGCTCGGCATACGCTGCCTGGGCGAATTCGACCGGGTAGGTGTCCACCAGCTGTGGCGACAAGCGCTTTTCGGTGAACAGCGGCCACACCTGCTGCTGCAGCTCACGCAGCAGCTCGGCCTTGAACCCGTCATCACGGTTGCGCAAGGTGGAACCGGTGATTTCCAGGCGCTTGCCCAGCACCTGCGCCAGGTCCAGTTCAACCGTGCGCCCGCCCATCAGGCCGATGATCACCCAGCGCCCATCGCGTGCCAGCAACTTGAGGTTGAGCTGCCCGTAACTGGCACCCACCGGGTCGAGAATCACGTCGAACGGGCCCATGCCCTCCAGCGCTTCCAGGTTTTCGTTGCGCACCACTCCGCCCGTTGCGCCCAGGGCCTGGCAGTACGCCAGGCGGTCCTGCGAGCCAACGCTGACGTACACCGGGTTGCCGAACGCCTTGCACAACTGAATGGCTGCCGAGCCGACACCGCTGGCACCGGCGTGTACCAGTACCTTCTCGCCGGCCTTCACCGCACCGAGCTGGAAAATGTTCAACCACGCGGTGGCGTAGACCTCGGGCAGCGCTGCTGCCTCGTGCAGGCTCAGGTCTTCGGGCACCGGCAGCACATGGCGGGCATCGACCACCACTTCCTCGGCCATGGCCCCGCTGGCCAGCAACGCGCACACTCGGTCGCCTACCCGCCAGTCGGCGCCTGGCCCCACTTCTTCCACTACCCCGGCGCATTCCAGGCCCATGTACGGGCTGGCACCGGGTGGTGGCGGATAAAGGCCCTTCATCTGCAACAGATCGGCCCGGTTCAGGCCCGCCGCAGCCACGCGGATGCGTACCTGGCCGGCATCCAGGGCCGGGCGCTCGGCCTCGACCCACTCCACATGTCCGTCTTCGCCTTGCAATGCCTTCACAGTGCCTCCATAGTTGATTGACATGACTGAGCCTGGGGTATCCACGCCCCTGGCTTTTTGCAGTATTTGTCCGGCTCCATGGAACCGGCAACGGAAAAGACGGCCTACTATGCGTGATCAATTGCCTCCACGTCGAATCAGCATGAAGCATTTCCTCCCAAGCACCGCCCTGGCCCTGATGATCGGCCTGGGCAGCCTCACGCTCGGCGGCAATGCGGCGGCCGCCAACAAATGGGACAGCCTGCAGCCGGACCGTGACGAAATCGTCGCCAGCCTCAACGTGGTTGAGTTGCTCAAACGCCACCATTACAGCAAGCCGCCGCTCGATGACGCCCGTTCGGTGATCATCTACGACAGCTACATCAAGCTGCTCGACCCTGCGCGCAGCTACTTCACTGCGGCCGACATCGCCGAGTTCGACAAGTGGAAGAGGCAGTTCGACGACTTCCTCAAAAGCGGCAACCTCGACCCGGGCTTCACCATCTACAAGCGCTACCTGGACCGCGTCAAGCAACGCCTGGACTTCGCCCTGGCCGAGCTGAACAAGGGCGTCGACAAGATGGACTTCACCGCCAAGGAAACCTTGCTGATCGACCGCAAGGACGCCCCGTGGCTGAAGAACCAGGCCGAGCTGGACGACCTGTGGCGCAAGCGCGTCAAGGACGAGGTGCTGCGCCAGAAGATCGCCGGCAAAGAGCCCAAGCAGATTCAGGAAACCCTGACCAAGCGTTACAAGAACCAGCTGTCGCGCCTGGACCAGACCCGTGCCGAAGACATCTTCCAGGCCTACATCAATACCTTCGCCCAGTCCTACGACCCGCACACCAACTACCTGTCGCCGGACAACGCCGAAAACTTCGACATCAACATGAGCCTGTCGCTCGAAGGCATCGGCGCGGTGCTGCAGAGCGACAATGACCAGGTCAAGATCGTGCGCCTGGTACCTGCCGGCCCTGCGGCCAAGACCAAGCAGGTGGCCCCGGCCGACAAGATCATCGGCGTCGCCCAGGGCAACAAGGAAATGGTCGACGTGGTCGGCTGGCGCCTGGACGAAGTGGTCAAGCTGATCCGTGGCCCGAAAGGCTCGGTTGTGCGCCTGGAAATCATCCCGGCCAGCAATGCCCCGAGCGACCAGACCAGCAAAGTGGTGTCGATCACCCGCGAGGCGGTCAAGCTTGAAGAGCAGGCGGCCAAGAAGTCGGTGCTCAAGCTCAAGCAGGCTGGCCGTGACTACAAGCTGGGCATCATTGAAATCCCGGCCTTCTACCTGGACTTCAAGGCTTACCGAGCCGGGGACCCTGAGTACAAGAGCACCACGCGCGACGTGAAAAAGCTGCTCACCGAACTGCAAAAGGAAAAAGTCGACGGCGTGGTCATCGACCTGCGCAACAACGGCGGCGGTTCCCTGCAAGAAGCCACCGAGCTGACCAGCCTGTTCATCGAGAAAGGCCCCACGGTGCTGGTTCGCAACAGCGATGGCCGGGTTGACGTGCTAGAAGACGAAAACCCTGGCGCCTTCTACAAAGGCCCCTTGGTGCTGCTGGTCAACCGCCTCTCGGCCTCGGCCTCGGAAATCTTCGCCGGCGCCATGCAGGATTACCACCGCGCCTTGATCATCGGCGGCCAGACCTTCGGCAAAGGCACCGTGCAGACCATCCAGCCGCTCAACCATGGCGAGCTGAAACTGACCCTGGCCAAGTTCTACCGGGTGTCCGGGCAGAGCACCCAGCATCAGGGCGTGCTGCCAGACATCGACTACCCGTCGATCATCGACACCAAGGAAATCGGTGAAAGCGCCCTGCCCGAGGCCATGCCGTGGGACACCATCCGCCCGGTGGTCAAGCCGGCGGCCGACCCGTTCAAGCCCTTCCTGGCGCAGCTCAAGGCCCAGCATGAAGCGCGCAGCGACAAGGACGCGGAGTTCACCTATATCCGTGACCGCCTGGCACTGACCCAGAAGCTGATGAACGAGAAGACCGTCAGCCTCAACGAGCAGGACCGCCGTGCCCGCCACGATGAGATCGAGGCCAAACAGCTGGCGCTGGAAAACATCCGCCGCAAGGCCAAGGGTGAAGAGCCGCTGAAGGAACTGAAGAAAGAGGACGAGGACGCCCTGCCGACCGAGGATGAAAACACCAAGCCCGAAGACGACGCTTACCTGTCCGAGACCGGTCGCATCCTGATCGACTACCTGAGTGCCAGCACCAAGGTGGCCAAGCAGTAATCAGTCAGCGCTGATGTGAAACACAAGGGGCCGGGCACGTAAGTGCCCGGCCCCTTGTGTTTTCGGTGTGTGGCGTTGGTGGGAGCTTGGCGGGGCAGCTCTATCGGCCTGTCAGGCAATCTCCGGGTAGGCGTACTCGAATACCCGCACAACTTCCGAAGCATGCCACGACGCAGCCTCCATGCCGTCGACCGGCCCGGAGAAGCGCCCAAGGCGCTCCACACATTCGAAGAAGCCGGTACGCGGCAGGCGGCTGGCGCCCTGGCTGATCACCAGCGAGCTGCGCAGCGGCTGCTCGGCACGGGCATCGAGCACCGCCAGGTATTCAAGCGCTGCAGTCAGCGTCTGCATGGCCGGGCTGGGCAATTGCAAACGCTCGATCAGCGCGCGGTAAGTCAGCAAATGCCGTTGACGGCGGGCCAGGTCAAGCTCATCCAGCAAGCTTTGCCAATGCTGACGGCTGATCCTGACCTGGCTCATGACGGCTCGCTCCAGCCCGCCACACCCAAGTGCCAGGCCAGGGCACGGCGGATCGCCGCATCCGGCTGGCGTTCACCCGACTCGATCATCGCCAGGTAGGCGGGGCTTACCCCCACATTTCGCGCCAATTGTTCTGGCGCAATGCCTTTGGCCTCACGCAGCTGCGCCACTTCGCTGAAGGCGGGCAAACTGGCGCTTGCCGCACTGTGATCGCTGGTTTCGCCAACCGCCTCGGCAGGCGCCTGGCCGGCCGCCTTGAGCAGCGCCTGATACTGCTCCCAGGGAACGACTGCGTACTCGGGCTGACCGTCCCGGCTAATGACCTGAATACCCATTACAACCCCCTTACGTAGGATTACCGCATGTAATCCGTAGGCATAACCCTTATGCCAATTATATTACCAAGCCCGGGGGTCTGTGGGGATCTGCTCGATTTCAGTGCGTTTTACGCTCCAGGCGCAAAGCTTCAGGGGTGTCGGGCAAGCGCTCGACAACGCGCAGGCGCTCGGGTGCCTGGCTGTCGCGCCAGGCCTTGAAACGCGCCAGCTCATCGGAGACGGTCTTCAGCACCCAGCCGAGCACGGCGATATCATCGAGAAAGCCTACGCCCAGCAGCCAGTCGGGGATGGCATCGATGGGGCTGACGAAGTACAGCAGGCCGGCGACGATGGTCACCAGTGCCTTGGGGCTGATCGCCCGGTACTCGCCACGCCACCAGGCAAGGCACAGCGACTGCAACAGCTTGATGTCTTCACGCAACTGGCCCAGGCGTGGCCCTTTGCGGGCCACGGCGAACAGCAAAGCCGGCAAGCGGCCACGGCTAAGCAGGCGCTCGGCCAAGGGCAGGAAGCGGGCGAAATTCCAGGGTGCGCTCATGTAGCCTCCAGCAGGGAGAGGTTATCCACATTTATTGTGGATAACCTTGTGAACAGGGCGAAGTTTCTGACGGCAGGTGCCTGTAAAGCAAGGGCCCCGGTCAGATCGGGCGTTTTTTACACAGTCGTTTCAGAACCGCAAACGATTTGCGTCAGAAGCCTCCTGCTTCTTCACACTGCCCTTTCTCGGACAATCTGCTGGCCACGAGGTTCGGCCCGATGCCTGATGCACAAACGACAACGCCCCGGCGAGCGGGGCGTTGTGCACTACCAGCCAGTATTACTTGGCAGGTGCTTCAGCCGGAGCTTCGGCAGGTGCCTGAGCTTCAGGCGCGTCGCCCTGCAGCTGGGCCGGGTCTTTGATGGCGATCAGTTCCAGGTCGAACACCAGGACCGAGTTGGCCGGGATCAGCGGGCTTGGGCTCTGTGCGCCATAGGCCAGCTCAGCCGGGATGAACAGTTTGTACTTCTCGCCAACGTGCATCAGTTGCAGGCCTTCGACCCAGCCTGGGATGACACCGCTGACCGGCAGGTCGATCGGGCTGCCACGCTCTACCGAGCTGTCGAACACCTTGCCATCGATCAGCTTGCCTTCGTAGTGGACAGTGACCACATCGGTCGGCTTGGGCTGCGGGCCGTCGGCCTTCTTGACCACTTCGTACTGCAGGCCCGAGGCGGTGGTGACCACACCTGGCTTCTTGGCATTTTCTTCGAGGAACTTCTTGCCGGCGGAGGCGGCTTCTTCGCTGGCCTTGGCCAGACGCTCCTCGGCGCGCTTCTGCAGCGAGGTGAAGGCTTCTACCAGCTCTTCGTCCTTGATGCGCTGTTCTTTCTTGCCTACGGCGTCTTCGATGCCGAGGGCGACGGCTTTGGAATCAAGGTCTTCCATGCCTTCCTGAGCCAGGCTCTTGCCCATGTTCAGGCCGATACCGTAGGAGGCTTTCTGTGCCGGAGTTGTCAGCTCGGGGCTGCTGGCCTGTTGATCACAGCCAGCCAGTACCAGGCCTACCAGGGCAACCGCAGCCGCCAAACGATGCTGTTTCATGCTATTTCCTTGTTCATGCGCCATATGGGCAATCAGGGTAAAGCCGCGAGCTTATCAGGCGGCCGTTACCAATGGCTACCGGCATAAGAGCGGGTTTCATGGAGTAAGTTCACTCGACAACGCGCTTGCACACAACCTTACGGGCGTTTGGCCAGTATTGACCATATGCACAGCGGGCGCCCCTGCAAAACTGGCTCTTCCAGCGACCAGCCCCGCCCTGGCATTTCTGCCAGTAGCGCCGGATTCGAGCCTGGCCTCCAATGGCCCTGCAACGCATCCAGCCGCATCTGAGTGAGCCGCGATGGCTGATAACGGCGTGAAGCCTTGATGCCCAGCGGTCACTCATCACCAAGGAAAAGTCATGAACACTTCACGAAAGCCTGCCCGCTCAACCCGCGTGCCCCCAACCTTGGCCCAAGCATCCATGCAGTTGCCACAAGCTCCCATCGATGGTGCTTATGGCATCGATGGGATTGCCTACATCCTTGAAAAAAGCGCCGGGTCTCGTGCCGACAGCACTGCAATCATCAACAGCATGGTCACCGATGGACGCAGTTATGTAATCGGTGAAAGCTTCAACCCGAACACTGAGGACGCCAGGGTCTTCGTGGCTTGCCTGAAACAAGACGGAAAGCTGGATGGCAGCTTCAATGGCGATGGAATTTTCGATTTCAACAAGACTGCAAGCGCAGCCTATGAGGCACCCGAGAGCATCGCAGAAGATGATGCAGGTAATTTACTGATCGTTGTCCCGGTGCAGGGGGAGTCAGCCAGTCACCTTTGGAAACTGAATGCCGAAGGGCAACCGGATCTGACGTTTGGTGAGGGCAAGGGGTACGTTGCTACCCCTGCATTGGTCAAGGAGGAACTGCTGCTGGAGCACCTGGCTTTGGCGAAAGACCATATTTTCGTCACAGGCTTGCGTCGCGGCCCACAGAAATTCGAACCGGTGGTGATCGGGCTGGACCGTGACGGCGCATTGCGCTTGGATTTTGGCGCTGATGGCATCCTCGATGTCAGCAAGCTGATTCCCGATACCCACTCACACATCATCGACGGCATTGCCAGTTTTACACCCCCCTCAGGTTCGCAGCACCTTGTATTGGCCTTGTATCTGATGCAGGGGGAAGACGCGTATGGCGTCACCACAGCCTTGACCACCGACGGGAAAGTGGACAATGCCTTTGGCAACAATGGCCAGCACTGGTCCGCGCCATGGATCATCAATAACGGTTTTTCCGTAGACCCCGTCGCGGAACGAATCACTTTCTACGGGGAACTGTACGACCTCGATGAAGATATCAGCCACCCGACTGTTTACCGAATCGACTATTCGGGCATGCCGGCCAGAGAGTTCAACGGCGGCGAAGCGCTGGTGTTTGACCAACCGGGCGGTTGGTATGCGGGAGTAGAGACAGGCGATGGCCTGGTCGGCTACGGTAGTTTCTACACTTATACGCTTGCCTTTAGCTTGACCTCGGATGGCACGTTTGACACCCGCTTCGTCCCTCCCTTCGGTTATGGCCAGGTCGGCGCTCAAGTGCCAGAGGACGGCTTCTATGCATCTGGATCGACGGTCACGCTCGATCCAGGCAACAAGCGCTTGTTGATCAATGGCCGTGACGAAGAGGCGCGAGGTTCCACTGTTCCTTGTGTGGTCGCGGTGTCCTTGCGAACCGCTTGATAACAGTTGGGACGTACACCACACGAGCGTTTCTGGGCCAGGAACGCTCGGCTACAACGAAGCTTACGGGTACAACCGCTCGCGATATTGCCCCGCCACTTCCCGCAATACATCGCACACCCACTGCCCCGGCAGGCTCAGCGCCAAGGCGGCATTGCGGCAGATGCCCACCGACCCGCCTGGCTCCCGCACCCCCAGATCGAGCTCGGCCAACTCACCGCGGCGCAGGTCAAGCAGCACCGCATCACGCGGCGCCACCCATACGGCATCACTGCCCAGCAGGTAGCGGCGGCTCAAGGCCAGCGAAAGGGTCTCCAGGCGCTGCGCCGGCAGTTGAATGCCGCATTGCACGAACAGGCTGTCGGCGTGCTGGCGAATGGTAGTGCCCGGTGGTGGGAGCACCAGTGGATAACGGCCAACGCGTGATCGGTCTACCTGCATACTGGCCAGCAAGGGGTGCCCGGGGCGCACGACCAGGGCCATCGACTCGCTGTACAGGTGTTCGAACGACAACCCCTGGATCTGTGGGCTGTCGGTCATGCGCCCGACCACCAGTTCCAGTTCGCCCAGGCGCAACTGGCCGAGCAACTGTGCACTGGCGCCGGTCACCACGCTGATCAGCAACGCTTCATGGCGTTGATGCAGGCGGCACAGCACCTCGGGCATCAGCAGGCCTTCGACCGTGGACAGCACGCCGATGCGCACCTGCGACGGCGCCCGCGCTTCACCGCGCAAGCTGCTCACGCCGTCGCGCAGGGCCTGTACGCTGGGCCCGGCGTAATGCATGAAGCGGGTGCCGGCCGGGGTCAGCTCGACGCCCTGGCGGCTGCGCTCGAACAGGCGCGTCTCGAGCAGGTCTTCAAGCTCCTTGAGGGTCTTGGAAATTGCCGGCTGGCTGATCGCCAGAATGTCGGCGGCCCTGGCCAGGCTGCCCTGCCGGGCAATCTCCAGGAAGCACAGCAGGTGGCGGTACTTGATGCGGGTGTCGAGGTTCATGCGCCAAGCTTACCGCATCGCCACCTGTGGCGTATCCGGGTCGCGCGGCTGGCGGCTTGCGGCTTGCGGCTTTCAGATCGGGTGAATATCCATTCGCCATGGAGGCGCTGATTCACCTTTCCGCCCTTACGGCGGGTTACTTTGGTCGTGGCCAAAGTAACCAAAACCGCCTGCTCCCATCATCCGGCCCCTACGCTTCGCTCCGGGGTTCCCTCGCTCCGGCCTTGCTCCCGGGAGGACCGCGCTGACGGCCCATCCATGGGCCGCAGCGCTTGACGGGCATCCATGCCCGTCACCTCCCTTCGCAAGACCTGCGCTCGGCCTCCTGAAGTCGC